>CAUQMH010000004.1:0-42606 GCA_963519075.1 uncultured Flavobacteriaceae bacterium | reverse complement strand
GGCTTGTTGTCCTTTTCTGAAACGGAATAAATAAACAGCGGAATTTTATGTTTTTCGCAGTAGTCTTCTACTAATTTTTGGTCTAAATCAGAGTCTTTTCCGCGCAACTTGTAGTTGATATGTGCCGCTGAAATTATAAAATCACCCTGTTCTGCACTTCTCTTTCGGAAAAGGTCAAGCATGACCATAGAATCAGCACCTCCACTCACCGCGAGGAGGATTTTCTTTTGTGTAAAATCTCTAGTGATTTTGTTTATTTCTTCATTAAAAGAATCAAAACTAAGCATAAGACAAAAGTAATAAAAATAACAATAAATAGAGATAAAGTCCGTTATATCAAATAAAATTGTTACCTTTGGGCAGCGTAATTTAAATATTTTGATGATATGAAATTAATGAAAATGTTTGTCATCAGTGCGGTGGCACTTACAGCGACATCTTGTGTTAGTAAAAAACAGTACGATATACTTAATAGCAACTATAAACAAGCAATAGAAAATGTAGCTGAAAGACAGAGAGAAATCCAAGATTTAAAGGCTAAAAATGCAGGTTTGCTTAGCGAAAATAATTTGCTAAAAGAACAAAGTGCATCTCTAAAATCTTCTCTAGATGCATGTTTGTCTAATACAGGTAAATCATCTTCTAATATCGATAAACTGGTAGGAGAAATCAATGCTTCTAATGCTTATATCAAACAGCTTACAAATGCTAAATTTAGAAATGACAGTTTGAATTTGGCTTTATCTAATAAAATGAAGCGTTCACTGGACAATGTAGCTGATAAAGATGTAGAAGTAAAAGTATTGAAAGGAGTGGTGATGATTTCACTTTCTGATAAAATGCTTTACAAAACAGGAGATTACAATGTTCTTCCTGCTGCGCAAGAAGTGCTAGGAAAAGTAGCAAAAGTAATCAACGACTACGATAAATACTCAGTGCTGATAGAAGGAAATACGGATAATGTGCCGCTAAATTCATCTAACTTACCAAGAGACAACTGGGATCTATCAGCTCTTAGAGCGACTGCGATAGCGAAAATTCTACAAACTAAATTTGGGGTAAATCCATCTAGAATAACAGCTGGTGGTAGAAGTGAATATAACCCTAAATCTACTAATATGAGTGTTTCTGGTAGAGCAGAAAACAGAAGAACGGAGATTATCATCATGCCGAAGCTGGAGGAATTTATGCAGCTTATGGATGTAGCTCCTGTGAAAAAATAGTGAAATTAAAATTCAGAAAAACCTTAGAAATCTCTAAGGTTTTTTTATTTTTGACACATAAATCATTAGAGGAATGAGTTTTTTTAGTGAATTGAGTCCAGAAATGGATGATTATTTGGAAAAATACTGCTCTCAGGAACCAGAAATTTTGGCAAGATTGAGAGAGGAAACCTATCGTGTGACAGAGCAGCCGCATATGATTTCAGGGAAACAGCAGGGGCGTTTTTTGGCGATTATTTCTAAACTTTTGTCGCCTAAAAATGTTTTAGAAATAGGGACTTTCACGGGCTATGCCACGCTTTGTCTGGCTGAGGGATTGGTTGAGAATGGGAGAATCACGACGCTGGATATCAATGAAGAATTGTCCTATCTGCCGAAGAAATATTTTGCGGAAAGTGATTTTGCAGAGAAAATAAATTTTTGTCTTCAAGATGGAAGAGAATTTCTCCAAAACACGGATGAAATGTATGATTTGGTTTTTATAGATGGGAATAAGGCGGCGTATGTGGATTATCTCAATTTGATAAAACCCAGACTTAGAAGCGGCGGAGTGGTGCTGTTTGATAATGTCCTTTGGTATGGTAAAGTTTTAGAGGAAAATCCGAAGAGCAAAATGACCAAAAAAATAAAAGAACTAAACGAAATAGTCTCCAAAGATGATGATTTTGAAAATCTTATACTACCTTTGCGAGATGGAATAAATCTCATCAGAAAGAAATAATATTCTAGAAAAGGTGGATTTAGTGATAAATAAAAGATTATGATAATGAAAGCCATTGCCAGTGTGTCAGTAGCTCCTGTGAGGGCGGAAAACTCGGATAGAGCCGAAATCGTGACTCAGCTTTTGTTTGGCGAGAGTTGTGATATTTTAGAAGTGGATAAAAACTGGACGAAGATAAAAATTCATTTTGATGAATACGAAGGCTGGGTGGATACCAAGCAGGTTTCACCAATTTCTGATACAGATTTTACCAAAAGAAAAACAAAAACTGTCACAGAGAGTTTTATAAATTATCAGCATAATGGAGAAAAAACGCTCCTTTCCATCGGTTCTGAAATAGAGTTTGATAATCAAGAAGATACAAAAAATAACTTTGATAAAGAAAACCTAAAAAAAACAGCCTTAGAGTTTCTGAATGTGCCCTATCTGTGGGGCGGGAGAAGTTTTTTTGGGATAGATTGCAGTGGTTTTACCCAGATTGTTTATAAAGTTAATGGGGTTCAATTGCCGCGTGATGCGTATCAGCAGGCTGAGTTGGGAGAGGTTTTGGATTTTGTTGAAGAAGCTGAAGTTGGCGATTTGGCGTTTTTTGAGAATGAAGAAGGCGGAATTATCCATGTTGGAATCATGCTGGAAAATCAGAAAATCATCCACGCTCACGGAAAAGTGCGAATAGATGATCTGGACTGCATAGGGATTTTTAATAAAGACCAAAATAAACACACACACAAACTGAGATTTGTGAAAAGAATTTGCCCAAACCCATAAGAAATGATTTTTTACAACCTTTTTATCTGTCTGCTTTCTTTTGGATTAAAAGTTTTTTCGTGGTTTAATGAAAAAGCCAAAAAAGGAGTGGATGGACGAAAAGAAAGCCTGAAAATAGTTCAGGAAAAGCTGAAAAATCAGAAAGTGATATGGATGCACTCGGCAAGTCTGGGCGAGTATGAGCAGGGGCTTCCTGTCTTAGAAAAACTAAAAAACGAATACCCAGACTATAAAATTTTAGTAACCTTTTTTTCTCCGTCAGGCTACGAAAATGTAATCAAAAAACAGCATATTGCCGATGCAGTGTGCTATCTTCCGTTTGACAAAAAATCTACAATACAGGAGTTTATTTCCCAGTTTGATACCAAAATTTTCTTTACTGTAAAATACGATTTTTGGTATCATCTCCTTTGTGAGCTGCACAGAAAGGGAACGAAGATTTTTGTGGTTTCGGCGTTGTTTTATGAAAAGCAGATTTTTTTTAAACCTTATGGAAAGTGGTTCGTAAACGAACTGAAAAAAAATGTGGATTGGTTTTTTCATCAGACGCCACGCTCGGAGCAGCTTGCCAAAAATATAGGATTGGTGCAGTCTTCCATTTCTGGAGATACCCGTTTTGACCGAGTAAGACAGATTCAAAATAGAGATAATTTTGTGGAATTTATCCAAGAATTCAAAGGAGATAAGCCGCTTGTGGTTTTTGGAAGTTCTTGGAAATCGGAAGAAAAAATCGCTGATGAAATTGCCGATAAAATAGATGCCAAAATCATCATCGCGCCGCATGATATCAAGAGAAATATTGAGTTTCAGAACCAAAAACAAATTTTGAAATATTCTGAATGGAAAACCAAAAATGCACAAGAAAAATTAGCTAAAATCCTGATAATAGACTGCATAGGACTTCTTTCTAAAATTTATTCCTACGCTGATTTGGCGGTTGTGGGAGGTGGTTTTCATGACAAGGGACTACATAATATTTTAGAAGCGGCTACTTTCGGTGTGCCCGTGATATTTGGAAATCATTACAAAAAAAATCCAGAAGCTGATAACCTCATCAGAGCCAATGGAGGGAAATCTTTTGAGAACGAAAAAGAGGCTTCAGAATTTATTGTAAAATTATTAAAAGATAAAGCGCTTCTGCACGAAATGTCTGAAAAAGCAAGAGATTTTGTAAATTCTCAACCTAATGCGACTGAAATTATTTTACAGAAAATCAGGTCATATATATGATATTATAATTTTTTTTGTAACTTTGATATCTGTTTAACCAAATAAAGTAAGAAAAACAATGAATAACAAAGGGTGTTTTGGAATAGGATTAGTGGGACTTATTGTCATCATTGTGCTTGTTGCAGTGGTAGGATTTTGGGGAGTAGGAAAGTACAATGGTCTAGTCCAAGAGAATAATAATGTTCTCAATAAATGGTCTAATGTAGAGACAGTTTATCAAAAAAGAGCGAACCTGATTCCAAATCTACAAAATACAGTAAAATCTTATGCTAAATTCGAGCAAGAAACTTTAACTAAAGTAGTAGAGGCAAGGTCTAAAGCTACCCAAATTACTATAGACCCTACCAATATGACGGAAGAAGATATGGCGAAGTTCCAGAAAGCACAAGGAGAACTGAGCAGTTCATTAGGTAGATTGATGATGGTAGCAGAGCAGTATCCAGACCTAAAAGCTGACCAGCAGTATATCAACTTCCAAAGAGAATATATTGCCATAGAGAACAGCATCAGAACGGAAACTGTATATTATAATGACGCTGTTACAGCATTTAATAATAAAGTAGAGACTTTCCCTACAAGTCTGATAGTTGCAATGTTTTCTAAATTTAAAGCAAAACCTTATTTCAAAGCTGACAAAGGAGCTTCTAAAGCACCAGAGGTATTTAAAGACTAAAAAAGATGAACCATCTCTCAGACACTGATGTTTCGGCTTTGGTGGAAGCTATAAAAACTGCGGAGAACCACTCCACGGGAGAGATTCGTGTGCATATAGATTCTTCCACAGAGCAGGAGAATGAGCGTGTGGCATGGGAGGTTTTTGAGAAGTTGCAAATGCATGAAACCAAGGATAGAAATGCTGTGCTTTTTCATGTTAATTTTGCTCAAAAATATCTGAGCATTATCGGTGACAAAGGTATCCATGAGAAAGTATGCCAAAGTTTTTGGGATAAAATTCATGCTGAGATGGTGGCAGATTTTGCGAAAGGTGACTATTTACAAGGATTGAAAAATGGCATTTTAGCGACAGGAATAGAACTGAAAAAGTATTTTCCTGTCGGTGAGGAAAACCCAAATGAATTACCAGATGAGATTACATTTTCTTAGAAATTTCATATGGGTTTTATTTATTAGTATAGGAGGCTGTCTTTCAGCTCAGTATACTATTCCTGAAAAACCGAAAGTACTCTATCCTGTGTATGATGAGGCGGGGCTTCTTTCTTCGGAGGAAAAGGAACTGCTGAATCAGAAGTTGATAAAATTTGAGGATAGCACATCTACGGAAATAGAGGTGGTTATCATTCCTTCTACGAAGGGGGAGGATATTAACTTTCTCGCTACTAGATTTGGGCAGACTTGGGGGATTGGAAAAAAGGGAGTGGACAATGGAGTTGTTTTTCTGATTGCTACCAAAGACCGACAAATTTCCATACAGCAGGGAAGGGCTGTGGAAAAATACCTGACAGCCTCTGTTGCTGGGCAGATTATAGATTATCTTATCATTCCCAAGTTCAAACAAGGGAAATGGTATGAAGGAATAGATGAAGGGGTGAACGCCCTGATGGAAGCTACGCAGGGGAAATTTAAACCACAGAAAAAGAAAGAAGAAGGAGATTTTGCAATGGTGGCTGTTTTGATTATCGTTGTCTTTATTGTGATAATGATAATTTTAATCAAATATGGCAACAAAGGTGGCGGTGGACGAGGTGGCGGATATAATACCTTTGATGATGTTATTATTTCCCGCAGGGGGCCAAGCAGTTTTCTTGGAACATTCTGGGGCTTCCCATCTTCTGGTGGGGGAAGTTCTGGCGGTGGCTTTGGCGGTTTTGGTGGCGGTGGTACATTCGGAGGCGGCGGAGCCAGCGGAGGATGGTAAAAAGTTATATTGAGATTAAAAATGAGATAATTTTTTGAAGGAGGTTTGTTTTATGCTGAAATAAAAATTTTAATAACTAATGAAAGAAAAAGTAGGAAACAAATTAGACATATTCAACATTGCAAAAGAAAGAAAAAGGAATGAAATTCTGGAACGCATGAAAAGACAGAAAAAAGTTCCTTTGAAGGTTAAAGAAAACATAGAGCATAAAATAGTTATAGAAATAGATGATGATAAATCTAAATACTATATAAAACAAACCAATCTTCGGAAAGAAAAACTAAAAAAACTACGCCCATATCTTTTAGGTTTTGTATTTTTGGTGATGGCAGGAGCGATAGGATTTTTATCCCAGCAGTATCTGGAATTTCAGTATTATCTTTCCAAAAATGAGGAACTAGTAACACTTAGTAAAAAATATCTTGCAGAGCAGAAACAAAAAGCAGAGGAGCTGAAAGAACTGCAAAATTTAACTTTAGATAATATAAATAATCTTCCTGAGGAAAGAAAAAACCTGATGCTGAATATTATCCCAAGCGGAAATCCTCTACTGAGGGAATTGGAAGTGACAAGTAATTTTGGGAATAGAACACATCCGATAAGTGGAGGGGTAAAACATCATAATGGAGTGGATTTGAGGCTGAATACAGGCGATGATGTCATCGCACCAGCCGTGGGGAAAGTTGCTTTTGCAGGAGAAAAAGGAGGTTATGGAAATACAGTTATTATAGAGCATACATTTGGTTTTAAGACCCTTTATGCTCATTTGGATAGGATTTATGTAAAGGTGGGCGAAATCGTAGGAAAAGGAAAAGTAATAGCCGCGGGTGGAAACTCGGGGAATTCCACAGGACCGCATCTTCATTACGAAGTTTTGTATGATGATGTACCGGTGGAACCAGAAAATTTTATAAATTGGGACAAGAGTAATTTCAATATAGTGTTTAACAATGAAAAAAATGTACAATGGGAATCTTTTCTAACAATAATGGGAAAAAATCAAACGAAATGAGTGTGAATGTATCATCAAAAGGAGTAAATGTAATCGCTCCAGAAACCCACTTCAAAGGAGTGATAGAAACTAGCGCTATGACGCAGATAGAAGGCTTCTTCGAAGGAGATGTGAAATGTGAAAACACCCTGCACATAGGTAAGACAGGGAAAGTTAATGGAAATATCGTAGCAGATTCTATCTTCATCGATGGAGAAATCAAAGGAGATATATCTGCGGATAGAGTAGAGATTGGCGAAAATGGACGAGTATATGCTAACATCATCTCGGCTTCGTTCGTTATCCATGAAGGAGCGAGATTCGAAGGGAACAAAAAGATGAAAATAGAGGAAAACACCTATAGTAGTCTTTCCACTTCTGATGATGAGTAATCGTCTTTAAAAATTAAAACAAAAAAAGCAGTCATTTAGGACTGCTTTTATATTTAATCTTCTCCCTTCATTTTTTCGGCATTTTCTGCCATGATTAGAGCTTCTAGCATTTCTTCTATATCTCCGTTCATAAAGGCATCTAGATTGTAAATAGACTTATTGATTCTATGGTCGGTCACACGCCCTTGAGGGTAGTTATAAGTTCTGATTTTTGCGGAACGGTCTCCTGTAGAAACCATGGTTTTTCTCTGAGCTGCGATGTCTCCTTGTACTTTTTGTAATTCTATATCGTAGAGTTTTGTACGAAGCATTTCCATTGCTAACTCTCTGTTGGCTAGCTGAGAACGAGCCTGCTGACAAACTACCACTATTCCCGTAGGTTTGTGAGTCAGCTGTACTTTGGTTTCTACCTTGTTTACATTCTGTCCTCCTGCTCCTCCTGAACGCGAAGTCTGCATTTCTATATCAGCTGGGTTGATTTCCACATCTACTTCTTCCGCTTCTGGTAGTACGGCTACGGTAATCGCTGAGGTATGTACACGCCCTTGGGACTCGGTCTCTGGAACACGCTGAACACGGTGAACACCAGATTCAAACTTCATGATTCCATACACGCCTTCGCCCTCTACTCTCATGATGAGTTCTTTGTAGCCTTTTGCGGCCTCGTTGTAGTCGGTAATTTCGTGTCTCCAGCCTTTTGACTTGAAATACATCGTGTACATTCTATACACATCTTCCACGAAAATAGCTGCCTCGTCACCGCCCGTTCCTGCACGGAGCTCCACCATGACATTCTTGTCATCGGCTGGGTCTTTCGGGATGAGGAGGATTTTCAGGTCTTCTTCCAATTTAGGGATTAGCGCCAGACTTTCCTGCTTCTCCATTTTAGCCAAATCTATCATATCCTTGTCAGATTCTGTGGCGATGATTTCATCGGCTTCTTCTATGGAGTTTTTAGCGTTCATGTATTGGTCAAAAACAGCCACCACCTTTCCCAAATCGCTGTATTCTTTATTAAGAGAAGAATATCTTTTTTGGTCTGAGATGACATCTGGCTGGATGATAAGATCCGCTACTTCATTATATCTTTGTTTGATTGCCTGTAACTTTGGTATTAAACTATTTGCCATTATTTAATTTTGAATGGGCAAAGATAAGAAAATCCTATGTAATGAGTTAAATTTTGGTTTAATGACAAATAAAATTCCAGTTAATTTAATATAATCAAACAAGAAAATATTTGGGGCAAATGTATTATCTTTGAAGAAAAATATTAGTTTATGAAATTTTTTAGATTATCTGTTTTAGCGGCTGTTTTGTTTTTTGGAATGGTTTGCGCACAAGAAAAGCCTAAGCCACTACCAGAGGAAATAGCAATTTATACATCCACTAATATTCCAAATTTTCCAGATGGAGGAATTAATGGATTTCGCCAGTTAGTCGCATCAAAAATAAAGTATAACAGAATAGACCCATTTCAGCATTTACCTGTGGAACAAGCTAGAGAGCTCCGACATCTAATTCTAGAGAGAAGACCTGTTCCTAAAACAATATTGAAATCTAGTTTAGAATTCATAGTTGAGATAGATGGGACATTGTCTGGGATTTCAGCAAAAGGAGAAAATAGTTCTTTTAATAAAGAGATTGAAAGAGTTGTAAAATCTATAAAAACTAGGTGGATTTTTGAGGAAGGAGAAAAGAAAAAGACTCCCATGAGAATGCCTATTAAGATGACAATAGAGGGTTAAAAAACTCCCTTCGTAGAAAATACGGGGGATTTTTTGTTTATTAAATAGATAAAGAAGAAAAGATAAATGTCTTATCTTTGGAGGAAAATATTAGTTTATGAGATTTTTAAAATTATCTGTTTTAGCAGTTGTTTTGTTTTTAGGTGTGGCTTGTGGACAAAAATCATCAGAACTTAAAACAACAGAAGAAGAGGTTGTATATAAAGATACTGATGAAGTTGATAAAGATGTAGACAAAGTTGATAAAGAAGCTGTTTTTCCAGAGGGAGGAATAGATGGTTTTCGTAATTTGTTAGCTTCAAAGGTAGATGCAGATAAAATAGATGAGTATGAAGGGGCTGGAAGAAGTGGAAAATGGATTTTTCGAATTTTTCGAAAGAAACCGATTTCCAAAGCAACAATATCATCTGTCTTGACATTTACTGTTGAGCCAGATGGTACAATTTCCGATATTTCAGCAAAAGGAGAAAATCAATCTTTTAATGAAGAGATAGAAAGAGCAGTAAAATCCATACAAACCAAATGGATTCCTGCTGAAGTAAAGGGGGAAAAAGTTAGAAGTAAGTATTATGTGCCTGTCAAGATAACGGTTGAATAACGAGAATTCTCTTCGTAGAAAATACGGAGGGAATTTTTTGTCTATTAAGAAGAAAAAATTGGGATTAAAATTTATTTTTATACTTTTGCGCCCAATTAATTTTTATTAGAGATGAAGAAATTAACATTAGTTGTTTTAGCACTTGCATTCGGAAATGCATTTGCACAAGAAAATGAAGTAGTTACAGATACTGTGGCTGCAGTGGTAGAAGAAAAAGTGGCAGAGCCAGAACCACCGAAAAAAAACTGGTCTATAGAAGGACAAAACACATTGATGCTAAACCAAGCGGCGTTCTCTAACTGGGTAGGCGGTGGAGCTAATAATGTGGGATGGCTAGTGGGAGTGAACTATAATTTCACTTACCAAAAAGACAAAGACCTTTGGGAAAATAACATTATCCTAGGATACGGAAGAAATAATACCCAAGGATTAGGAAACAGAAAAACGCAGGATAATATCAACATCAGCACAAACTACGGTAGAGCGATCTCTCAAAACTGGTATGTATCTGCTGGAGCGAGCTTTCTTTCTCAGTTTGATAATGGATATGCTGACGGGAACAACCCAAGCGCAGCGAAAATATCCAGCTTTATGGCGCCAGGGTATCTGAATGTAGGTGCTGGTTTTACATATAAACCAAATGAGGATTTTACGCTTACTTTGAGACCTGCTAACGCAAGAATGACTTTTGTTTTAGACAAGGATTTACAATACAAAGGGAACTACGGACTTAAAAACGACGGAGACAGCATGTTGTTCCAGTTTGGGTTCTATGCAGATGCTTCTTATAAAGTAAAATTGATGGAAAACATCCACTTGACAAACAAAGCATGGTTGTTCTCTAACTATCTAGACCACCCAGAAAGAATAGCAATGGGATACAGCGGAATTCTTAATTTGAAAATCAACAAGTATATTTCGTCTAACATCACGCTGGATCTAGTGTATGACCACAACCAAATCAGAAAAGTTCAGCTGAAACAGACTCTTGGACTTGGATTTGCTTACAACATCAGCAATGGTGTGAAAAAAGCTGACACATCAAGAAATGCTGACTGGAAACAAAACTAAAATATCATCAACTGAAAAATAAGATTTATCCAAAAGGGTAAATCTTATTTTTTGTAATATTGTGGAGTGCTAAAAAATCTAAAATGAACTTCACGATAATTAAAATAATTTTGTTTTCCATCGGATTAGTGGTGTCTATTCATAAAATAATCAGAGGCTACAAAACCAAAAACATCCAAATAATAGATGTGATGGCAGCAGTTCTTTTCTCTATGATGCTGTATCTGAATGTGAAAGATTTGTGATTTTTTTTGTTTGTATATCGTTGTGTATGAAAGTGAACATTACTGAATTTTCTTTGTCGTGGAAAATTTTTCATAAAATAAAATAAAAATCTTCTTGCTTAGTAGAAAAAAATAATTATCTTTGCACTCTCAAAAGGGAGAATAATTTTAAGTTTAAAAAGTAATGGAGCAGTAATGCTACCTCTTACAAGAAAAAGTATATAAAATGAAAAGAACATTCCAACCATCAGAAAGAAAGAGAAGAAACAAACATGGGTTTAGAGAAAGAATGTCTACACCTAATGGTAGAAGAGTTTTAGCTGCAAGAAGAGCAAAAGGAAGAAAAAGATTGACAGTTAGCGAAGCAAGAGCTAAAAGATAATCTGTCTTCTGAAAATGAAATAATAGTGTCTGAAAGAATTTATCTTTTGGACATTTTTTCGTTGTTATAACTGTCAGTTATATTTAAATTTTTTTTAATTTTAGATTTAACCTTTCGCAAAAAAAATCATCAAACAAATAGAAACCCAATGAAGGTAAAAGATGAAGATATTATCCGTCTTATGCAAAGTCCTGAAAATCAAGAAAAAGGACTTCGTATGATGATGGATGCGTATCAGAGTCGGTTGTATTGGCATATTCGTAGGCTGGTCAATGATGAAGATGCCGCAAAGGATGTTTTGCAGGAAACTTTTATCAAAGTCTATCAGAATTTTTCACAATTCAAGAAAGACAGCCAGCTCTACACATGGCTCTACAGGATAGCTTCTAATGAGGCTCTGCAATATCTGAACAAGGTGAAAAAAATGCAGAAAATGGAGCAGGATGCAGATGTCTATCTAGAAAACCAAAAAGCAGAAAATAGCGGAAGAAATGCAGATGAGATAGAAGATTTACTACAAGATGCGATACAAAAGCTACCAGAGAAACAACGGATGGTTTTCACGCTTAGGTATTATGATGACCTGCCGTATGAGGAGATTAGCAAGATTTTGGATATGTCAGTAAGTACGCTGAAAACCAACTATCACTATGCGAAAAGCAAAATAGAACAGTATATTTTAGACCATAGCGAAGAATTTTAAAAATGAAAAAAATAGATATAGAAAAATGGGAACGAAAAACGCCTGAACTACCAGAAAATTTTTTCGAGGAAATGCAGGAAAAAGTTTTGGATAAAACGGTAAGGGCGGAGAAACGACCTGTGAAAAGGTTTAAAATAAACCTAGTGTGGGCTTCTGCGGCGGCGATAGCGGTGGTTTTTGGAATTTCGTTTTTTGTGAATGTCAAGAATAAAAATGTGGAAGTAACACAAAACCCTCAGATGGTTCAGACTGAAAATGTTTCCACTCTAAATCAAGAACAAAGCACTGAATATCAAGCAGATGTTGTAAATCAAGAAGCGGTAGAGAATCAACCCTATACAGGATCAAAAACATCTTTCGCAGGGCAGAGTTCTGATGTTGTTTCTGAGCAGAAAATAAAAAATCTTTCTACAAAACTCAAAATGGAAGAGGTTCTCAATGTCATGAGTGAAGAGGAACTTCAGGAGTTAGCCACTAATTATGAACAAGATACTTTTTTAGACTTATACTAATCAAAACTTAAAAAAATGAAAAAAATATTTTTTTTATTAGCCATATCTTTCGGAATGCTGGTTTCTGCACAGAAACATCATAGTAAATCTCATGAGAAACACCATGAGGACAAGAAAAACCATATTCATCATTTTGAAAAAATGACCCATGAGGAGAAGATGGCTTTTATTCAGCAGTTGAATATCAATAAAATCACCAAAGAATTAGAGCTTTCTGGTGAGAAAAAAGAAGCAGTAGAGAAGGTTCTCGGCGAATATTTCACTGCTAAAGGCGATATTATAAAAAACTTTAAGCCAGAAGACACTCATAAAAACCTGACTGATGAAGAGGCTTTAAGAAAGATAAACCTTGGTTTTGAAGTTGCGCAGAAGGTTTTGGATAACAGAAAATTTTATTCCAAAAAATTATTGGAACACCTTTCTCCACAGCAGGTTTTGAAAATTTATAAAATAGAGAAAGATATCAAGAATTCCTTTAAGCATAAACACGATAAAGACAAACAAAAGACTAAATAAATTTATACCAAAAGAGATTGATTTTTTCAGTCTCTTTTTTGTTATCTTTGCAGGATACTGATTTTTGAAATGAAAAATATAAGAAATTTTTGCATCATTGCACATATTGACCACGGTAAATCTACCTTGGCAGACCGACTTTTGGAGTATACTAATACAGTGACACAGAGGGAGTTGCAGGCGCAGACTCTTGATGATATGGATTTGGAAAAGGAGCGAGGAATTACCATAAAATCCCACGCTATCCAGATGGACTATGAATACAAGGGCGAAAAATATGTCCTTAACCTTATCGATACTCCTGGGCATGTGGATTTCTCGTATGAAGTTTCGCGTTCCATTGCCGCGTGCGAAGGAGCTTTGCTGATTGTAGATGCGGCACAAAGCATTCAGGCTCAGACTATTTCCAATCTTTATTTGGCATTAGAAAACGATTTGGAAATTATTCCAATTTTGAATAAAATAGACCTTCCTTCGGCAAATCCTGAGGAGGTTACAGATGAAATTGTCAATCTTTTGGGCTGTAAACCAGAGGATGTCCTTCGTGTTTCTGGAAAAACAGGAGCAGGAGTGAAGGAACTTCTGGAGCAGATAGTGGAGAGAATCCCAGCACCAGAGGGCGATCCAGATGCACCGCTTCAAGCATTGATTTTTGACTCTGTGTTTAATCCGTTTAGAGGAATTGAGGCTTATTTCAAAGTGGTAAATGGAAGCATCAAGAAAGGGCAGAAAGTGAAATTTATGGCTACTGACCGCACCTATGATGCCGATGAGGTGGGAACTCTAAAACTAAAACAAGCTCCTAAACAAGAGATAAAATGTGGAGATGTGGGCTACATCATTTCTGGGATAAAGGATGCCCGAGAGGTGAAAGTAGGGGATACCATTACTTCCACTGAAAACCCAGCTCCTGCACCGATAGAAGGTTTCGAAGAGGTGAAACCGATGGTATTTGCGGGGATTTATCCGATAGAATCTGAGGATTTTGAGGAGCTTAGGGCTTCATTAGAAAAACTAAGGCTGAATGATGCTTCGCTTGTTTTCGAGGCGGAAAGTTCGGCTGCACTAGGCTTTGGTTTCCGATGTGGTTTCCTTGGAATGCTTCATATGGAGATAGTTCAGGAGCGCCTTGACAGGGAATTTGGGATGAATGTAATCACTACCGTTCCCAATGTATCTTATCACGGCTACACCAAGAAAGAACCAGATGTTCCTATCCTTATCAACAACCCGTCCGAGATGATGGACCCTACCACGATGGACAGAGTGGAAGAGCCGTATATAAAGGCTTCTATCATTACCAAGTCTGATTTTGTGGGGGCTGTGATGACACTTTGTATAGAAAAACGAGGCGAAATAGTGAACCAGTCTTATTTGACTTCTGACCGAGTGGAATTGATTTTCAATATGCCGTTATCAGAGGTGGTGTTTGATTTTTATGACCGATTAAAATCTATTTCCAAAGGATATGCATCGTTTGACTATCACCCAATCGGCTTCCGTCCGTCTAAATTGGTAAAAATGGATATCCTTATCAATGGGGATATGGTGGATGCGCTTTCTTCCCTGATACACGATTCCAACGCCTATAACATCGGTAAAAAAATGTGCGAAAAACTTCGCGAACTGATACCGAGACAGCAGTTTGACATCGCTGTTCAGGCGGCTCTGGGAACTAAAGTAATCGCCCGAGAAACCATAAAAGCCCTTCGTAAAGATGTAACCGCAAAATGCTATGGTGGTGACATCTCTCGTAAGAGAAAACTCCTTGAAAAACAAAAAGAAGGAAAGAAAAAAATGAAACAAATTGGGCGTGTAGAAGTTCCTCAGTCTGCATTTATGGCGGTGCTGAAACTGAATGATTAGAAAATAAATGATATGTGGATGAAAGAAATATATGAAATAGATATATCTGAGTTCTTCTTTAGCCTTCCTTTGTATACTAAAGTAAGCGTAAATATAGATAATATTCATGATAAACAAAAAATCAGAAAAATATTAGGAGGTTATTATGTTTTTAATGAAACGGTTGAAGGATATAATCCATTAAGAAAAGTAGAATCAACTTTTGAAATTTTAAAAAAAGATTCTAGAGAGCGGAATTTAGAGTTTTTGGTAGAAGGAGGGTATAGAACTATCGATATTAAATGTAAAAGATATGATGATATTTTTACATTTAGTATTTTTTATGATGCAAAGGAGAAGTATTTAATTAAAATAGGCCAATATCCTTCAATAGCAGACTTTCATGTATATGAAATTAAGCAATATAATAAGTTACTTTTTAATGATGTTTTAAAAGAATTTACAAAAGCAATAGGTTTAGCTGCAAATGGTGTTGGTATAGGTTCATTTGTTTATTTAAGAAGAATTTTTGAAAACTTGATTTTAGAATCTTTTGAAGAAGCAAAGCAAGAAGGAAAAATTGAAGATGAAACTTTTAATAAGTCAAGGATGGATGAAAAAATAGAACTTTTGAAAGACTATCTTCCTCCTTTTCTTGTTGAAAATAAATCTATATATTCCATATTGAGTAAAGGTATTCACGAACTTGATGAAAATACTTGCTTAGAGTACTTTGAACCTATGAAGGTTGGAATTGAAATAATTTTAAATCAAAAACTTGAAAAGAAGAAGCAAAAAGAAAAAGAAGAGGGGACTAAGAAGAGAATAGAGCAACTAAAAAAAGGATTGGAATAATAATCATATTTTATATCAGTAAAATATAATTTAATCCAAGCATATAAATATATTTACGGAATAAGTTCAGTTTATGTTTAGTAAAGAGGCTTTGTCAGAGATAGAAAATCTGATTTCAGTAAAAGAAAAAATAGTAATCGTTACCCATTACAACCCTGATGGAGATGCCATCGGGAGTAGTCTTGGGCTAAAGCATTTCCTTAGGAATAGAGGCGTAGAGGCGGAAATTATCGTTCCCAACGACTTCCCAAAGTTTCTAAAATGGATGCCCGAAGCCAAAAAAATAACCATCGCAGAGTATAAAAAAAGAAAAGCCATAGAGCTGATAGAGGCAGCGGATGTGGTATTTTGTTTGGATTTTAATACTTATACGAGGATAGGTATGGTAGGCGACTGGGTAAGCAATTCAAAAGCCGTTAAAATCCTAATAGACCACCACCAGCAGCCTGGTGAATTTGATTTTGTCTATTCTGATACGAATATTCCTGCTACTTCGCAGATGGTTTATCATTTTATAGAAGCGCTGGGACAGGAAAATTTAGTAGATGAAAACACCGCAAAATGCCTATATACAGGGATAATGACCGATACGGGAGGCTTTCGGTACCGTTCCACAAGTGCGACTACACACAGAATTATCGCGAATTTAATAGAAAAAGGAGCAAATCCTGCTGAGATTAGTTCTAACACTTGGGATAATAATACAGTGAGCCGACTGAAACTGCTTTCCTTGATTTTAGGGCGAGTAGAATTGGTTAAAGATAATGAAGTGGTTGTTCTTTGGCTGAAACGAACCGAGCTGAAAGAATTTGGCTTTGAAAAGGGAGACACTGATGGCTTTGTAAATTATGGACTGAGCCTCGCTGGTGTGAAGGTTTCTGCATTTTTTATGGAAGACCTTTATGAAGATTTTATCAAAATATCTTTCCGTTCCAAAGAAGATGTGGATGTCAATCAGTTCGCTAGAAAATATTTCAATGGTGGCGGACATATCAACGCCGCTGGAGGAAAATATCTGAAATCTCTGGAAGAGACAATATCAGACTTTAAGGAAATTGTAGAAAAAGAAGGAATATAAAAAGCTGCCATTATTTGGCAGCTTTAATTTTTTATGCGTTTTTCAGTTTTGCGATTACATCGATACCTCCAGTGGTAATGTCTCCTATTTTGCAGAGAACTTCTGTGCCGATTGGCAAGAAAACATCCATTCTAGAACCGAATTTGATGAAGCCCAACTCATGCCCTGCTTTGGCATCATCGCCCACTTCTGAATACATTACAATTCTTCTCGCGACATATCCTGCTATCTGTCTGAATACTACTTTTTGATTAGTCAGGGTATCCACAGCTATTGTTGTTCTTTCATTTTCTGTGGAGGATTTTTCGTTCCAAGCCATCAGGTATTTCCCAGCGTGGTATTTTCTGTAGGAAACTTTTCCTGTCACAGGATATCTGCATATATGTACATTGAGAGGAGACATGAAAATAGAAATCTGAAGGCATTTTGTTTTCAAAACTTCGTCTTCTTCCACTTCCTTTATCATCACTACTTTTCCATCAACAGGCGCCACCACAGTGTCCGTGTGTTCTGAAATATTTCTGTTTGGAACACGGAAAAACCAAACAACCAAGCAGAATAAAATAAGTAAAGGCAGGGTTACCAATACCGAATATCTACCAAGAAAAAAGTGCGAAATGGCAGATAACAAGGTTAAAACCAATAAAGAAACGATAATAGTCCCTTTTCCTTCTCTATGAAGTGTCATAATTTTATGTATTTAAATTAAATTTTCGATAATAAAATATAAATATATCACAGGCGCACATAGGATGAAGCTGTCCAATCTGTCCAGCACACCGCCATGCCCAGGGATGATGTTTCCGCTATCCTTCACGCCGAAAGTTCTCTTTAGCTGACTTTCTACCAAGTCTCCAAGTGGAGCAAAAATAGAAACAAGAAGTCCTACGATAATCCAGTTTCCTCTCAGTTCAGGCATTTTCTGTTCAATGAAAAACCCTAAAATCAAAGTGCAGATTACTCCACCAGCAAAGCCTTCCCAAGTTTTTTTCGGGCTGATTTTCGGAGCCATTTTATGCTTTCCAAACATTCTTCCCGCAAAATACGCAAAACCATCACTGCTCCATATTAGCGTAAATAGGATGAAAGTTTCCCAGCCGAAATGTTTTTCGGAATAATTAAACATAGGAAGCCCTAATGCAAATGAAAATGAGAGAAATACATAAATTACGATGAATATCAGCTTTCCATTGTCATAATAAAGTTCATTCGGATATTTAAATAAAGTAAATGAAGCGATGAAAACTAGGGCAATACCCAAAAGCTCTTGGATATTAAAGATGAAGTAAAAATCATGATTTAGGAATCTTATCCCAAATCTATAAAAAACGATGAATCCCACTGGGAAAACTATCCATTTCCACCAGCCTTCGCCGAATTTCATTATTCTAATCGCTTCCCAAGCACCGACTGCTATTAAAAATGAAATAAAAGAAAGGTACAAGTACTCCTGTTTTACATCAATATTTAGGAAATCTTTTAAGTAAAGGGAACCGAAATGGGTAGTACATAGAAAAATGACCAAACCATAGACCGCTCCAGAAATAGTACGCTGAATTAGATTCTTATCCAAAATTTAGAAATTTAAAAAAATTAATCTTCAAGCAAAAGTAAGAAAAGTTTTGGATATTTCTTGTTTGGATTGTCTAAATTTGATTTTCCGCCACTTATTGATGTTATTTTTTTTATATGGCTTTTCCGTTTTATTCTTGCCATGGCTTCACTGAGGTCTTCCACTATTTGGGAAACATTCGCCATGATGATGATTTTTTCGGGAAGCATTTGATTATCAAAATGCAGTATATTATCACACGAAAGCATGATTTTTCCATCAAAAGCAATTAAATATTCACAAGTGATAAACGCAGCACCATTTTGTTCACTCAATAATTTCGTATAAGGCGTTTTTGTAACATCTAAAAATTTCTGTAAATCCTCATCACAGCAGAAAACAGAGGTTATATTTTCAGAATCAATGATTTTATGAAGAATAGGAAGAGCTTCAGCTTCATTTACACAATAGTTAAAAACACCTCCTGAGAGAGTGAACAGCTGAGCGAATTTATAATCAACATCGGCGTGCTTGAGGGTGTCTCCGTAATCAAGAAGACCTTGAGGAGATTTATTTTTTTCTTCGTCACCAAAGATTTTACCGATTAAATTTTTAAAAAAGCTCAATTATAATGCAAAAATTATATTTAAATAGGTCACGAAGTTAATAATAATTTTGAATAAATCAAAAAACAAACGGGTTTCATGTAAGAATTGATAAACAAAATTGATATTATTTGAATCAAATAACGAATAATTTTGTAAAAAAGTATAAATCTTGGTTTTTGTAAATAAAAAACCTCCCTAATTTTATAGAGAGGTTTGATTAAATTATGATTGAGAATCTTTTAATTCATCATTTTCGGAAGGTTTTTCTTCCTCTGGAGTGTTGTCAATCACGGGAGCTGGGTTTTCTGCTGGAGTAGGATTTTGTTCCTCTTTTTTAGAAGTTTTGGCAACTTCTGGTTCCCATGCTCTCTTTCCAAAGATTTCTTCCAAGTCTTCCTTGAAAATCACTTCTTTTTCAATAAGTTTATCCGCTAGAGCCTCTAACTTTTCTTTGTTTTCAGTCAAAATTCTGATGGCTCTTTGATATTGATTTTCAATGAGTTTGGATATTTCTTCATCTATGGTCTTCGCTGTATGCTCTGAATATGGTTTTCCAAAGTTGTACTCAGACTGTCCAGAGCTGTCATAATAAGAAATGTTTCCTATTTTGTCATTCAGACCATATATGGTAACCATAGCTTGGGCTCTTTTGGTTACTTTTTCCAAGTCAGAAAGCGCCCCAGTAGATATATTATTATATACAACCTGCTCAGCGGCACGCCCTCCTAGTGTAGCACACATTTCATCCAGCATTTGCTCTGTAGTGGTCAGCTGTCTTTCTTCAGGAAGATACCAAGCCGCACCCAGTGAACGCCCTCTAGGAACGATGGTCACTTTTAGTAGTGGATTGGCGTGTTCTGTAAGCCAAGATATCGTTGCGTGTCCTGCTTCATGGATGGCAACTCTTCTTTTTTCAGAAGGTTTTATTGCTGTATTTTTCTTTTCCAAACCACCGATGATTCTATCCACCGCATCTAGGAAATCTTGTTTAGTAACACTTTCGTGTCTGTTTCTCGCAGCGATAAGAGCGGCCTCATTACATAAATTTGCAATATCCGCACCACTGAACCCAGGAGTTTGTTTTGCTAAAAATTCTTTATCAACAGATGGATCAAGTTTAATTTTCTTTAGATGAACCTCAAAAATTTCTCTTCTTTCGTGGACTTCAGGAAGGTCTACATAAATTTCCCTGTCAAATCTTCCCGCTCTAAGAAGAGCCTTGTCCAAGATGTCTGCACGGTTCGTAGCTGCCATCACGATGACATTAGTATCTGTTCCGAAACCATCCATTTCTGTAAGTAATTGGTTAAGAGTGTTTTCTCTCTCGTCGTTAGCTCCACTGAAATTACTTTTACTTCTCGCTCTACCAATGGCATCTATCTCATCAATAAATATAATTGCAGGAGATTTTGCTTTTGCTTGAGCAAATAAGTCACGCACACGCGAAGCTCCCACACCTACGAACATTTCCACAAAATCAGACCCAGAAAGTGAGAAGAAAGGCACTTTTGCTTCTCCTGCCACAGCTTTTGCTAGAAGGGTTTTTCCTGTTCCTGGAGGCCCTACAAGTAGTACTCCTTTCGGAATTTTACCACCTAATTTAGTGTATTTTTCAGCATTTTTTAGGAAATCCACCACCTCCTGTACCTCTTCTTTTGCTCCTTCGAGACCTGCCACATCTTTAAAGGTGATGACAGCATCTTTTTCGCTAACTAATTTGGCTTTAGAACGCCCAATGTTAAACATACCGCTGCTGCTTCCACCGCTGCCACCCATTCTTCTGAAAAGAAAGTAGTAGAGCAGGGCAGAAAAACCAATCCACATAGCCATGGAGATGAATGTACTCTTCATAGCGGAACCAGAATCTCCGAAATTGATTACCGTTTTTATCTCCGAATTGGTCTTTTTTATTTCATGGAATCTTTCTTGAAGATATTTCAGATCTCCATAGGATAATTCCAAATCTGGATTTGCTCCTTGTGAAAAAGGAAGCATTATATCTTTTTGGTCTTCAGTTTTTTTTCTTGCTTCAGATGTTAAAAATATATCTGCCTTGTGTGTGTCTCGGTATACTTTTATCTCTTTTATTTTTCCTTGTTGCATTAAGCCGAAAAATGTATCCTCATCTACTGGTTTTACCGTAGAAGATGAGTTAAGCATCGGATAAAAGAGCATTCCCAATGCAATGAGAATGACTACATAGAACCAATTAAATCCTTTGTTCATACATATATTTTTCTTAGTTAAATAAATTGTCTTGATTTTCTATCACAGTTACTTTGGCATCACTCCAAAGGTCTTCTATGTCATAGTATTCGCGGATATGTTTTTGGAAAACATGAACCACCACGGAGATATAATCTACTAAAACCCAAAGCGCATTTTCTTCGCCCTCGGTATGCCATGGGCGCTCTTTGAGTTCGTTTCTTACTCTTCTCTCGATATTTCCTGCGATAGCATTTACCTGCGTGTTTGAATTTGCACTACAGATAATGAAATAGTCTGCAGCGGTATTTTCTATGTTGGTAAGATCCAAAATTCTAATATCCTCACCTTTGGTGTCTTGGATACTGTCTATGATGGTGTTTATTAGAAGTTGTTTTTCTGTTTTTATACTCATTTAGATATATATTGTATTAGTTGCAAATTTATTCTTTTTTACTTTAAATCAAAGAAATATTTTTATATTTATCCGTCATAAATTTATGAAGTGGATACATTATTTTATATTCAGCAGTGTTCATCTACTAATGATGAGATTATCAACTTACTAAAAAGCCATGATGGCATCAGGGAACTGACACTATACACCTTTGACCAAACTAAAGGAAGAGGGCAGTATGGCAACACTTGGGATACCGCTCCGAACCAAAATTTGGCATTTTCTATGGCTTTGCTGCAAAATGAAGTTTCGCAGTCGGATACCTTATTCAATTTCCATACCGCAAACATTTTACGCGATTTTATTGTCAAAAAGACAGAAACAAAAGCAGAAGTAAAGTGGCCTAATGATATCATCATCCATCACAAAAAGGTGTCAGGAATGCTTATTGAGAAAAAGAAGATAGGGAAAAATGTCTATTTTATAGTCGGTATAGGGCTGAATCTTTTGCAGCGAAACTTCCAAAATCTCCCTAAGGCAGGCTCTATTCTTACCCAAACCAAAAAGGAATTTGACCTAGAAAACTGGACAAAAGAAATGCACGCATTTTTTTTAGAAAAAGTTTTTGAGCCTGTTTCTTCAGAAAAAATATTAGACCAATATCATCATTTTTTATTTAAAAAAGATGAAGTTTCTGTTTTTGAAATTGACAAAATAAGACAAAATGGCATAATCGAAAAAGTAGATGAACAAGGCTATCTATGGATAGATCTCGAAAATGAAGGTCTGAAAAGGTTTTATCATAAAGAAATAAAACTGCTCTACTGATTACTCATTTGCTCTTTTTCTATACAAATGTATAGCCACAGCTCCGAAGATGATGTTGGGAATCCACATAGCAAGGAGCGGCGGAAGGCTTTGGTTAGAAGAAAGAACTTTTAGCACCTCAAAGGAGAAAATGAATGTGAAAGCCAATGAGATACCCACAGCCAGATTCTGCCCAATTCCTCCTCTTCGTTTCTGTGAAGAAAGCGACAATGCTAAAATAGACAAAATGAAAATAGACACAGGCATAGAGGTGCGCTGGTGGAGCTCGTTTAGATAGGTGTTTAGGTTACTGTTACCTTTTATTTTTTCTCTCTCGATGAATTTTATAAGGTCAGGTGTGTTTTTGTTCTCGGCTTCTAGGTCATTTGGGAATAATTCCTCTGGCGAGAGCCCGAAACTTTGGGTCTTTTCGTTACCGCTGTTTAGTGTTTCCGTGTCATCAGGATTGATGGTCTTTTCGAGGTAATTACTTAGGCGAAAGAGTTTGTCTTTCTTGTCCCAAGCCACATCTGTAGCGATGAGCTGATAGATCATTTTTCCTTTTTTGTCAAATTTTTGATACTTGTAGCCGGAGCCTCTTTGGTTGAGCTGGTGGTAGCTGTTGATAAAAACATATTCTGTTTGCGAAAGCTGTGCAGAGATGGTCGTGATGTCTATGTATTTATTCCTATTGCTGCTATTATAGGTGTAAATGATGAGTTCGTTTTTCTTTCCATTAGCCCAAGGAAGAATAAAATGATTGGTAGCAAGGGTAAGGAGCATCAGAAAAATTCCTACATAAAAATATGGGCGCGAAAATCTATGAAAACTAGCACCACTACTGAGAACGGCTACGATTTCGGTATTGTTAGCCATCTGTGAAGTAAAGAAAATAATGGAAACGAAAACCAAAATAGACATAAAGGTAATCACCAAATAGACCACCCAAAACGGATAAAAATGAAGCAGGAAATATCCCACAGTGAAGCCGTTTCCTTCTATTCTAGGAGCTTTGGACTGCACATCTATGATTACCACAATGATGGATAACAGCGCCAGCATAAAGCCCAGCGTTCCCAAATATTTTTTAATAATATAGCGGTCTATGATTTTCATATTACAAAATATTCGCAAATTTAGTTTTTTTGCTTTGTTAAAAAGAAAAAATAAATCATCTTTCTCAAAAATATAAATAAAAATCCCTCCAAAGCTAAACTTTGAAGGGAAAAAAGAAAAAAATATTAATTATTGTTTTGAAGCAAATTCATCTTTGAAATCTGCATTTGCCTCATAATCTGCGACCATTTCTTTGGCGTAATCTGTTTTTTCTCCTTTGCTAAACCTTCTTTCGAGGCTGTCAAAGATAGAATACACCACAGGAATCACTATCAATGTAAGGAATAGTGAGGACATCAGACCTCCGATGATTACTATCGCTACACCTCGGTTCATATCTGCACCGTCTCCAGATGCTATCGCAATAGGTATCATCCCTGCTACCATGGCGATGGTGGTCATCAAGATA
Organism: uncultured Flavobacteriaceae bacterium; assembly: GCA_963519075.1. Taxonomy (GTDB): domain Bacteria; phylum Bacteroidota; class Bacteroidia; order Flavobacteriales; family Weeksellaceae; genus JABCPE02. Next base: position 18,779 of record CAUQMH010000004.1, on the reverse strand, counting down.
GGACGAAGACGAGCTTGGTTGGCTGCTACCAGAGCATCAAAGGTGCTGTCTCCTACTGCTTTCCTATTGTTAGCGAAATCCACAAGCATGATGGCGTTTTTCGCAACGAGACCGATGAGCATGATAATCCCCAAGATAGTGAAGATATTCAGCGTCTGGTTCGTGAGTGCCATTAGGAGTAATGCCCCAATGAACGAAAGCGGAACAGAGAAAATCACGATGAACGGCGTAGCAAAGCTGTCATACAGAGCCACCATTACCAAATACATAAGGACAATAGCTGCTAATAAAGCCAATCCTAATGTACCGAAACCTTCCTGCTGGTTTTCCATGTTTCCTTTCCATCTGTATTCTACACCAGCTTTTCTCTGAATTTTGGAGAACTGCTGTTCCCATTCAGCTGCGATAGTTCCCGAAGGTTTTCCGATAGCTTTTGCTTGGACAGATACAGAAGGTGTTTTGTCTCTTCTCTCTAATAGTGAAGGTCCAGAACCATAGCTGATGTCAGCAAACTGCTCCAAACGAACTACTTGTCCAGTAGCGCTTACGAATTTCAGGTTTTTAACATCATCGATGGAAGATCTTCCGATTTCATCATATCTGATGTTGATATCATATTCATATTCTCCAGCACGATATTTAGAATCTGTGTTTCCAGAGAAAGCGATCTGCATCGTTTTTCCTACAGAAGCAATGTTCAGCCCGAGAGAAGTCATTTTTTCTCTATCTACTTTTACATTGATTTCTGGGTTACCATCTTCGGAGGAAAGTTTCACCTCGGAAGCTCCTGGGATTTTTTCCAGTTGTTTCGCTGCTTGTTTTGCAAATTCCAAGGCATCTTTCAGATCAGTGCCTGTTACAGTCAGGTTAATAGGTGACTGCTCTGCTCCGATGAGTCCCATCTGAACGATTTTTATTTTCGCTCCGATGATTTTTTTCTCCAATTCTCTTTTTAGTTTAGCTGAATAAATGTCTGAACTTTCTTTGACACTGCCATCTTTTTTCAAGAAAACTTGGATTTGGGATTTGTATTTCGTTCCAGAAGTGGAAGCCATCCCATCATCTGCCTTTCCTACTGTGGTGATGATTTTTTCTACATCAGGAATCCCGCTGATGTATTGCTCTGCCTGCTGAGTGAGCTTATTGGTTTTCTCGATAGAGGCATCTTTTTCTAATTCAAACTGAACCAAAAACTCGCCTTTGTCACTTTTCGGGAAGAAATCCACTCCGATGTAGCCCATAGAGAACAGCCCTATAGTAGAAACCAAGAACAGAACCAAAACAACGCCCAGTGTTATCAGCTTTGTTTTTACTGATTGTAATACCCATTTTAGCAAATTACCAATGCTTTGGGTAAAGTTGTTCAGCATGTTTTCAAAACCGAAAATTATTTTTCCGAAGAAAGAATTTTCGTCGATATGCTCTAGTTTTCCTACTCTGGAGAACAACCAAGGCACGATGGTAAAGGACACCAATAGGGAAAGCATTGTAGAAATCATTACCGTAACGCAGAACTGCACTAAGATATCCGCTACAAGTCCCGTAGCCATAGCAATCGGAAGGAATACTACCACGATAACCAAAGTAATTGCCGTAACGGTAAATCCAATCTCAGAAGCTCCATCATAAGCCGCGCGAACTTTGTTTTTACCCATCTCCATATGGCGGTGAATGTTCTCAATAACCACAATGGCGTCATCCACCAAGATACCAACCACCAGCGAGAGCCCAAGCAAGGACATCAGGTTTAGCGTGTATCCCATGAAATATAGTCCAATGAAAGTTGCAATCAATGAAAGAGGAATCGCCACCATCGTAATCACTGCGTTTCTCAAACTATGTAAGAAGAAAAGCATGATAAACCCTACCAAAACGATAGCTAGGAACAAGTCAAAAATCACATTATTCGCGGCATTCAGTGTGTAATCTGTGGTGTCATTCGCTATCTCTAATTTTATTCCTTGTTTTTCGTAGTCTTTTTCTACGGTTTTTATAGTGTTTTTAACCGCTTCACTCACCTCTACGGCATTGGCATCAGACTGCTTGGTAACTTGTAATAGGATGGTGTTTTTTTGGTTAATTCTCGCGATTTTTTCTACATCTTTCTCGCCATCTTGTATATCTGCGATATCTCCAAGGCGAATCATCATCCCAGAAGGCGTAGTGATAGGTAGCCTTCTCATTTCTTCTACAGAACCTATTTTACCCATTAGACGGATGATGGTCTGTTTTTCTCTCGTTTTCGCGTTTCCTGTTGGGAAATCTAAGTTGGATGCTGCGATAATCTGCTGAACCTGAGCGATAGACAGCCCGTAGCCTTCTAATTTTTCAGGGTGAATGTTCACTTGGATTTCTTTCTCCTGACCACCCACCATAGTCACCTGTGCAACTCCATTCACACGGGAAAAAATAGGCTGGATTTTTTTGTCCAAAAGGTCATAAAGTTCTTTTTCAGACATTTTGGAAGTCACCGAGATATTCATAATCGGCACATCATCCAGAGAGAATTTATTCAAAGATGGTGTTTTGGCATCATCTGGCAGCTGGCTGACGATGGCGTTTATTTTTCTTTGGGCATCGGTCATTAGGTAGTTTACATCTGCTCCTGTGTTTAGGGTAATGGTTACTAATGACAAACTTTCAAAGGATTTAGATTCTATTTTTTTAACATTCTCCATAGAAGATACCGCATTTTCTATTTTTTTTGTCACGGTATTTTCTACCTCAGAAGGCGAGGCACCAGGGTAGACTGTCTGTATACTGATGGTGTTGGTCTCCATTTTTGGGATAAGCTCATAGCCGAGAAGACTGTAAGAGAAAATCCCTCCCAAGGTAAGGATGATAAAGAGAACGAGGATAATGCTCGGACGCTTTATGGATATTTCAGGTAAATTCATAATTTTCTAATTTATTTGATGATTTCTACTGGAGTTTGGTCAGAAAGGTTCACTTGTCCAGTGGTTACTACTTGGTCGCCTTTGGATAGTCCAGAAAGTACTTCTATATAATCTCCGAAGTTTCTTCCTGAGGTGATGGTTTTCAGCTCTGCTTTTCCGTTTTTGATGACATAAACTTGGTTAGAGCTTACACTTCCCACAAAGGCTGTTCTCGGCACGGTCAGAACTTGGCTGTTTTCTTTCTCTCCGAAATATGCCGTTCCGTACATTCCCGCTTTTAGGGTGTTATTGGTATTGTTTTTAATTTCCACTTCTACTGGGAAATTTAGGCTGGCATCGGCTTTTGGAGCGACGAAGGTAACCACACCAGAATATTTTTCATCTGGATAAACCGAAGAAGAAATCTCCACAGTCTGTCCTACTCTCACAGAACCAATGTGCTTTTCATCTACTTTTACTTCTAATTTAAGTGAGCCGATGTTTACGATTTCAAATAAAGCCTGCCCTGGCGAAACGAAAGAACCTGGTTCTATATTTTTCTTATTAATAATCCCTGAAAACGAAGCTCTTACATTCACATCAGAAGCGCTAAGCTGTGCGCTTTGAAGGCTGTTTTTAGCAGTTTGTGCTTGGAGGCGAACTTGGTCAAGCTGCTGCTTGGTCACACCTCCTGAAGCATAAGCACTTTCGAAACGCTTTACTTCGGCTAGGGCGTTGTTATAGACTGCCTGTGCATTTTGCACATTTACATTCTGTTGTTCGCCTTTGATGATGGCAAGAACCTGCCCAGCGCCTACACGGCTTCCCTCGTTTACTAAAACACGAATCACACGCCCTTGAGTTTCAGCAGAAAGAGCGACTTCCTGCTTTGCTTGGAAAGTTCCATTGGCTTCGTATTGAGTATTCACGCTTCTGAAATCTACGATGTCCGCTCTTACAGCTACATTGGCGTTTTTCTCTGCTACGATGGCTGTTGCCTGCTCACTTTTTTCTTTATTTTTATTTAAAACGAAGACAATTCCAGCGATAGAAGCTCCGATTAAAGCGATTGTTATGATTGTTTTTTTCATTTTTATTTAAATTTATTTTGTTAATGTATTTAGTTCTCCTCTTGATTTTATTAGTTTTATTTCAGCTATTTTGTATTCCAGCAGAGCGTTGGTATAGTTGTTCTGTGCATCTGCGTAGGCTTTTTCTGCATCCAATAAATCGGTGAGTGTAGAAAGCCCGTATTTATAGTTGTTTTGTGTGTTTTCCAGAACACTCTTCGCTAAATCTACATTTTCTTTTTGTGTGTTGATAGTGATTAAACTGTTGTTAATCTGTGTTTTAGCGTTTTCTATATCTAGGCTGATTGCCAGTTCTGCTTCTCTTTTTTCCATTTCAGCTTTTCTGATGTTCACATCGGCTTGGCGAAGTTTGGCTCTTGTAGAAAACCCATTGAAAACAGGGATGTTTAGACTTAGCCCAATGCTCGCTGCACTGTAGTAAAATGTGCGTTCATCTTTACTAAACCAAGGGAATTTTTGCCCTACACCAGTATAGCCAAAGTTTCCTGAAAGCGCCAGAGTAGGATAGTATTCCGCTTTTTTAGCTTTTCTGTCCAGCTCCAAGAGTTCCAGTTGTTTATTGATGGCTTTGATTTCTGTTCTGTTCTTCACACTTGCTTCATTTCCTAGAAGGGCAGGCGTAGCATCAAAGGTGTCCTCCGGCATCACAATGGCTTTATTGATGTCCATTCCTATCATGAATTTCAGGGAATGTTCTTGCAGTTGTAGCACTTCTAAAATCTGCTGTTTAGAGGCTTTTAGGTTGTTCACTGCTACATTGGTTCTATCCAAATCTATTTTTTTAGCCAGACCACTTTTGTATAGTCCTTCTATGATGTCTCTGGTTTTAGTGGTGCTGTTTAGATTCGTCTCCACAGTTTTCAGCTTTTGCTGTGTTTGATAAACTTGATAGTAAGCCGTAGCTACTTTTTCTATCAGATTTTCATTGGTAAGTTGCTGATTGATAGCGTAAAACTCTCTGGTCGTTTTTGCGGCTTTCAGACCGATGAAAACACTTTGGTTGAACAACTGCTGAGTAACGGAAATTCCCGCTGAAGTCTGCCATGGGTTACCTATTTTTACTTGATTTCCCATAAAGCTCAACTGTTGCAGAATAGGATTGTATGTGAGACTTCCTGTGACATTCACCTGTGGAAGCGTAGCCGCACGCACTTGCTCTATCTGATACTCTGCGTTTTCGTATTCTAATTTGGCTTTTACAGCCTCTGCTTTATGCTCTAGGGCATAATTAACCGCTTTGCTGAGAGTCAGTTCTTCCTGCGCTTTTGGGAAGAAACTCAGTAGAGCCAAAGCTATTGATAAACTATATTTCATTTTCATTTTTTATTAAATTTTCTACTATTTCTAAACCTTTTGGCGTTACGATTGACCTTAGATAAAATTCTAAAAATTTGTCATCGTGCTCTTTTATTGATATACTTTTTCCTATTTCTTCTGGGAATGCTTCATACAAATCAATGGCATCACTTCCTGCAATAAACTGGACGGCCAGAAAAGTTTTATCCAGATTTTTTCGGTAAACACCCTGTTTTATTCCCTCACTTATGTTTTTTTCGATGTGGGTTTTCACATCCTTACAGCGTCTTTTTTCAAAATCATAACAAAGCTCTGGGTAATATTTTTTCAGCTGAAAAAAACAAGGAGATGTTTCAAGATCCTTCCCTAAAATGCCATCTATTGATTCTTTTATTTTGAAATGTTCATGGATAGCAGTTTCACATTTTCCTGATATTTCTGCAATTTTGCTGAAAGCCAGATTATATATAATCCAAAACAGCCTTTACCAAATCATCTTTTGATGGGAAATACTGATAAATGGTCTTTTTCGAAATATGAAGAGATTGAGCAATATCATCCATCCCAACGGTCTTAAAGCCATTCCTCAGGAATAATTCCTTTGATTTTTCTAATATAGTGTCTTTCATATTTTGTCTGATTTTGTTTTGCAAATATATAAAAACCAGGAAACAAAAAAACAAAAAAGTTTCCAAGCTCATCCGTTTCTTGTAAGATATTGATTTTCAGTTATAAATTTTTTCGTTTTTTAAAGAAAAATCATCAGTGATAGAAAAACTATTTATAATAAGTTTCCAAAAAGATGAAAAAATCATTCATTCTGTAGATGTTGTTTGCCGCCAAATAAACACACAGAACAAGAACGACGGAAAACAAGAAATTTAGTATTTTAGGTTGTTTTTGGTAAGAATGGAACAGCCAGCCAAGGAACAGTGGATAGACAAAAACGAAATGCCCTCCATAGATATAGGCAACATTGAGTCCGAATTTTAGGATGCAGTGTATGATAATGTCTACTAAAAACGAAAGCGTAAGTATCTGTAAATAAGTGTTTTTGAAGTTTTTTATAATGTTCCAAATCACCAATATGAGCAAAATCCCAACAAAGAGATAAGGCCAATCGGACTTGTAAACATCCATAAAAAGGGCTTTGTATTCGAAGCCTTTTTTGTTGTTATAGTTTTTAATAATGAAACCTGGAAATAGTATGTTACCACCTAAAAACCAAGAGGTTACCATATCCCAAAAAGGTATGGGTTTGGCGCTGGAAAACTTTTCATACTGCTCATCAGTTTTAGTTAAAATTTGCCTTAAATTAAAATCTATCCGCATCAGGAACAATAGAATAAAAATTCCAGCGGAAAGGGCTACTTTCAAAGTTGCTTGCCAGAATTTTTTCCAAGACAAGAAAAGTCTTTTTTCAAATAAAACAGGAATGTAAGTTTTGACAATATTCGTGATGGTAAGCCCTCCAATCGCCACGCCAGAGAGCATCATTGGGAAAAAGGGAATGCTCTGTTTCTGTTGGATTTTTTTTGCAGCGTAATAATTAAAAAAGGTCAGCAGAAAGAGTGAATAAGTGTAAGTTTCGGGCGTAAAAGACAAAAGAATATTCGTGGAGAAAAAAGCAAAGAAAACGGTCAAAAGCCACGCTGATTTATTAGAAATCAAAGCGATATTGGTCAAATATTTATAAATCTGAACCAAAGTCAAACTAATAGTAATGGTGCTGAGCCACGCCCAAACCAGTCTGAAAATCTCGTTTTTCTCGCCGCCAGAAACGAAAAGTGCAAAATTCCGTAAAAAATCAAAAAAATAGATGGACAGCGGATGTCGTTCAAAACCTCCGCCAGTCATGATAATGGCGCGGTTATCAAAACTAAAATAAGCATCCCACGGAATACGATCATCAAAAATGATGCGGTATTTCAGTGCGATAATGCTTCCTAAACTCCCATAAACAAGCACGAATAATCCGAATAAAAGATATTCTGCTTTGTTATTTGGGAAGAGAAGGGATAGGGCGCTGTGGATTTTTGATTTTAGTTTTGTCATTGCTGCAAAATTAGAAAAATATAACAGAAAAGAACATTTCCCATGAAAGCAGATTTTTATTTTCTATTTTTGCTGAAACATTTAGAAATATGTTTTCCGACGAATATTTTATGAAAGCAGCTCTCCAAGAGGCTCGCTATGCCCTTGAAGAAGAGGAAGTTCCGATAGGCTGTGTGATAGTTTGTAATAATAAAATTATTGCAAGAGGGCATAATCTCACCGAACGGCTGAATGACATCACAGCCCACGCCGAAATGCAGAGCATAACCTCAGCGGCCAATTTTCTTGGCGGTAAATACCTGAAAGACTGCACGATGTATGTAACTCTGGAACCGTGTGTGATGTGTGCTGGAGCTTTGTTTTGGTCGCAAATTTCCCGCTTGGTCATCGGAGCAAGAGACGAAAAGCGCGGTTTTCTAAATAAAGGAATAGAACTTCACCCTAAAACAGAAATCATCACAGGTATTTTAGAGGAAGAAAGTTCTCTTTTGGTCAGTGAGTTTTTCAAGAGAAAACGATGATTTTGATTTTTAAATTCTAAATAAAAGTAGGTTGTTTTGGTTTTGTGTTAAAAATTTGTTAAATTTGCAAAGGTGTTTTATACATTTGTTGTATGAATCAGGTTAAAAAATAATTGTTCAACCAGTTCCTAAGTTTATTATATTATTAGGAGCATAAAATTTAGAATTTATGAAATTTAAAAAATTATCTAGAAGAGTGTTTTCTATTGCTGCTCTTGCAGCTGTAGGGTTAGTAGGAACTTCACTTACATCATGTAGTAGAAGTAGTGATAGTAATGTACCAGCTATAACAGCAGTTCCTTTAGAGCAGGCTATCTTAGGAACATGGAAACTGACGAAAAAAGAAGGAAAAGTAGGAGGGAAGTTTACAGAAAGTCCAGCAACTGAATCATATGAAGTTTATGATGCAAATGGAGGTTATAAGCGTTATAGCGATAGAGCTTTAAAAAATCTTGTTGGTGGAGGAACTTATAAAATAGAGAATGATATTCTTGTATTCTCTTCAGGATCAAAGTATAAACTTGAAATTAATGGTAATACCATGGTTTATACAAGTAGTGATGGTTCAAAAAGAAATACTTACACAAAATTATAAAATAAAAAGCGGATATCTATAGATATCCGCTTTTTATTTTAATTCTTCTATGGAATACACAAAATCTTGGTTGAATTCATTCATGGAATTAATGAGCTGGAAATGAGAGAATTCGTTTAGGTTTTGTAGGGTGATTTCTGTTTCTTTTATTATTCCTTGTTTTAGGAGGTTTTGCCGCTGAACACCATTGAGCAAGAAACTTTTAGGCGTGTACCAAGTTTGTTTTTTTAGGAACAGAAGATTAGAAAAAGAAGTATCCGTAATCTGTCCGTTTTTCACGATGATGATTTCCTGTGCTCGGGCTTTTTTCTTCATTTTTTCAAATTCTGTGCGGTCTGCAAATTTGAAATCATATGAAAAATCATTAATCTCTACCAGCTCAAAAGTTTCTATTTCTGGAAATGCATAAGGGAGCATCTGCGCTTTGAAATTTCCTTCCAAATCATACACGATACGCAGTTTGTAGAGCCCGTCTTCATCATGTTCTAAGTCCTTGAAAATCTTTTCTAAATCTATACTGCACTCCTTCCCGAAATGTGCAAAAGTCTCGCGAACCCTCTGCTGATGAAGGTCTAACAAGAATGCTTTTTGGTCTTCTACTTTTATGCTTTCAATAAATTGGGACATATATTTTATTTTTCATTTCTTGATATTCATCTTCCAGCTGGCTCATATGGGTGATTCCGCCGCCGCTTTTGAAGTAGAATTTTTCGTTTTCTTTTTCTATAAAGCGGATCATCACACAGCTGTCCAGATTTCTGCCGTCAAACCAGCCACAAACACCCGTGTAAAAGCCTCTTTGGTAGTTTTCTGCTTCTAAAACAATTTCCAAAGTCTTCATTTTCGGTGCGCCCAGAATAGACCCTGCAGGAAGCAGTTTTTGGAGAATGTCGCCTATATTTTGCTGAAATTCAGGTTTTAACTCTCCTGAAATTTTGGAACTCATGGCGTATAAATCCCTTTGGTGGGTTTTGATGAAATCTATCCTTTGGAACTCTTCCAGCTGAACATTATCCGCCACCATGCTGAGGTCGTTTCGTAATAAATCCACTACGGTATAATGCTCGGCAAGCTCTTTTTTGTCTTCTTTCAGGACATTGACAGCATTCTCCACTGAGGCGTCAATGGTGCCTTTCATCGGATAGGTGAAGATTTTATTTTCTTTGATTTCCACAAAAGTTTCTGGCGAAAAAAATACAAATTGGTTATCGAAATAGACTTTGTATTTTGCATCAGAAATTTTGTAAATTTCCTTTAAAGAAAGATTGGTTTTTATCTCCGTCTGGCAGGTGTAGTTGGCAAGGTAGGAATTTCCGCCTTTCAGGTTTTTTTGAACAATTTCAAAGCCTTTTTGGTAATCTTCTCTGCTCTGTGGGAAATTTTCCCAGAAGATATTTTTTTCTGAATTTTGAATGGGTTTTTCAAATTTGAAGTCAGGAAATTTGATGAAAATATCTGCCTTTTCCAAATCTTTTTCTTCGAGAATGATGATATTTTGAGCCAAAAAATCAATCATGAAAAAGAAAGGAAGTTTATTCGCAGAGAGGAAGTTCATTTTCTCAAAAGAGCCTTGAAAATTTTTCATAGTGCAAAAATAAAACTAAAACTTTATTTTTGCATAAAATAGAATAAAAATGGAACGAAAAATAGATACAGGGCAGATTTTCAGTGAGGCGTTTGATTATTGGAAATCGGTAATGAGGTTTAATATCGCCTTTTCGATGGTGTATTTTGGTTTATTTATGCTGCTGACTTATGGCTTGGCAAACTATCTGGGCGTTTGGGAAAAATTTATGGAAATGCAATCGGTAACGAGCATGGAGGTTTATTTAAAAAAGATAAACGAACTGGCTCGTTCAAAAGATATGATGCTGTTTTCGTTATTGAGTGTTTTTTGCTCTGGGCTGGTTTTTCCTCTGCATATAGGGTTTTTCAAGATTTTTAAGAAAATAGACAACAAGGAAGAGCCTGTTTTAGGCGATTTATTCGAAGGTTACCAAGGAGCTAACTTTATAAAATACGCTGTATATTACATTCTTTGGATGATGATTTACAGATTTATGAGTCAGCTGGTTTTTCCTGCTCCGCTGTGGGTGATGCTTACGCTTTTTGTTCCTCCGCTGATGTATTTCAGGAATGAACCTTTGGGAACGGCGATGGTTACAAGTTTTCAGGCGATGCGTGGGAATTTTTTAACATTATTAATCTGTGTCATCGGGACTGCATTTATCAGTTATCTCGGTTTATTTGTGTTTCTGGTGGGATATGCGCTGACTTTTCCTTTTTGGAATGCGATGATTTACACTTTATATAAAAATATTTTTACAGAAGAAATAAACAATAATTTATAAATATGAAAAAAGTAATTTTACTAATCGGCTTTTGCTTTTCATTCATGCTGTCTGCCCAGAAAGGAGCTTATTATCAGCAATATGTGAAGTACAAAATGAACATCGATGTAGATGCGTCTAACTATTCTTACCACGGAAAACAGAGCATAGAATACACGAACAACTCACCTGATGAGCTGAAAGTAGTGTATTTTCACTTGTATTGGAATGCCTTTAAACCTAATTCTATGATGGACCAAAGGGTGACCAACCAAGGTCTGAATGCAGACGGGCGTCTGATGACCAAAGTAAATGGGAAAGCAGTCTCTCGTTTGGCTTCTATTCCTGCTAATGAAGAGGGAAGCCAGAAAATAAACTGGATAAAACAAAAAGACAAAGAACTAAAATTCGAAGTTCAGGAAACGATAATGAAAGTTTATCTGAATGAACCGCTGAAACCAAACTCCACTACGACTTTCACGATGGACTGGGATGCTGTGATTCCACACCAAATCCGAAGAGCAGGGCGAAACAACCGAGAAGGCGTGGAAATGTCTATGTCCCAGTGGTATCCTAAAATCGCAGAATACGACTATGACGGCTGGGCTACTTTTGACTATGTAGGAAGGGAGTTTCATGCGCCGTTTGGAGATTTTGATGTAACAATCAACATTGACAAAGACTATGTCATCGGAGCAGGAGGAACACTCCAAAACCCTAATGAAGTGAAAGGATATGCCCAAAATCCTACAATCAAAGAAGATAGAAACGGAAAGGCAACTTGGAGATGGAGAGCCAAAAATATTTTGGATTTCGCTTGGGCAGCAGACCCAGATTTCTCGGTGGAAGAGATGACTGTAATCGATGGGCCTAAACTATATTTCGTTTATCAAAAATCAGAAAAAACAAAATATTGGGAAGAAGCAAAACCACTTGCTGTGAAATTTTTCCAAATCATGAATGCTACTTTTGGAAGATATGCGTATCCAAGCTACAGCTTTATCCAAGGGGGAGACGGCGGTATGGAATACGGAATGTGTACGCTGATGCTGGGCGAGGCGAGAAACTTGGAGGGTCTTGTGAGTCTGATGGTGCACGAGGGGGCGCACTCTTGGTATCAGCAGATGCTTGCAACGAATGAGAGCGTGGCTCCTTGGTTGGATGAAGGTTTTACATCTTATGCGCAGGATTATGTTCTTTACCGATTGTTCCCGCCAGTTCAGCCGCAGCCTAATCCTTTCACGGATGCTATCCAGAGCTATGTGGCATTCACGAAAAGAAAAATAGAAGAACCTGCAGTTTGGCTTGCTGACCACCATGACCACGGTTCGGCTTACAGCGTGGCATCTTATACCAAAGGGCAGTTGTTTTTAGTAGAGCTGGGCTATATCGTAGGGGAAGAGACTTTGTCTAAAATCATGAGAAAATACTATGATGAGTGGTCTATGAAACACCCTACTGGGCGTGATTTTATGCATATAGCACAGAAAGTTTCGGGAATGGATCTGAAATGGTTTTATCATTACTGGATAAATACTACTAAAACCATAGACTACGCGATAAAAGATGTAAAATATGGCGATGGATTTACGACCATTACCCTTGTTAATAAAGGGACAATCCCAATGCCGATAGACTTCTCTGTATTGACAAAAGATAACAAAATAGTGAACTACCACATTCCGCTCAATATGATGAGAGAGCCGAAGAAATCTGATTTCTTTGGGAATTTTACTACCCTTGGTTATTGGAACTGGACGGCGAATCATTACACCTTTACGATACCTTTTGGGAAGGAAAAACTTCAGGCTATGGGAATAGATTTTACCCAAAGATTAGCCGATGTGCATCCAGAGGACAACTTCTTGGAAGTGAAATAAGTAATCTTTCAAAAATACACGAAAATGAGCAAAACTTTAGTAGTCAATATAGGAAATACGAATATCCGTTTTGGGATATTTAGCGGTGATGAATGCCAGACCTCATGGGTTATCAATACCAAGCCTTACCGCACGAAAGATGAATTTTATTCGCAGTTTCTTTTGTTTTATCAGACTTATCAGGTCAAAGCAGATGAGTTTCAGAAAATCATCATCGGTTCTGTGGTGCCGCAGCTTACAACGGTGATCAGCAGTGCTTTGAAGAAGATACATGGTCTGGAACCTGTTTTGGTAAATAGAAGTACGCCCTCTGGTGTCAGCCATAAATCCAGCCAAATGGGAACTGATATTTATGCCAATTTGGTGGCGGCGCATTATCTTTATCCCAAAGACAAAAAGAAGATTATCATAGATTTTGGAACAGCCCTTACGGTGAGCTGTGTGGATGAAAAGGGTGAAACTCAGGGTGTTATCATTGCGCCTGGGATTGTCACTTCGCTGAATAGTCTAGTTCAGCAGACTGCCCAGCTCCCAGAGATAGAGCTGGCTCCACCGAAAACTGTCTTGGGGCAGGATACGGTTTCCTGTATGGTCAGCGGTATGGTCTATGGCTATCTGGGAATGGTGGAAGGCTTCATAGAAAGGGTAAATAACGAGGTGAAAGATAACTGTTTCGTAATCGCCACAGGCGGAGTTTCCCATATCTATAAACCACTGACAGACAAGATAGATGTAGGCGACCATCTCCACACGCTGAAAGGTCTTTACTTCTTGGGGAAGGAGGGGTAGCTGGTTTCTGAAAAATATGAAATAATGAAACACTTATCAATTATCATTTTGTCTTTCGGTCTATTACTAAGTTGTAAAAAACCGAAAGACAGAGTGGAAAAGAGGGAAGATGAAAATTCGAAATTAACAGTAAAAGAACATTTTGCTGTTGCGACCAATGTTTCTTCATGGAAGAATTATAAAGAAAAAAGGGTTGATGATTCTACGAAATTCGTTTCAGGAAATTTTAATAATTACTATATCACAGGATTTTTAGATAGTAAGGGGAAGAAAAAAGATTGGTGGAATATTACAGACAAAAACAATGATAAAAGTGTAAAATTACTTTATGAAATCATTGAAAATAATGAGGAAATAAGTCAGTATATTTATTACAATTCAAAAGAAATAGATAAAACTAAAAGTAAGTTTTATGAAAAGAAGAAAATAGGTAGTGATACTTATAGAATGATTTTTTACACACCTATCGGTTTTACGAAAATAAATCAACAAGGAGATTTTGGCTATTACTTAAATTGTGATAATGAAAAGAAGGGAATAATAGATGTAAAATGCGATATGGAAAAAGGATATTACTATACTGATATTAAAAATATTGAAAAATGCAGTAAAGTAAATATTATAGGTGCGTTTTTTGAATTATACCAAGATGGAGATGGGAATTTTGTAGAAAATACGATTTATGTCAAAGAAAGCCTAAAATAGGCGACTATCTGCATACGCTGAAAGAGCTTTATTTTTTTGGAGAATATTTGAAGAATTTGAACAAAGAATAACAGGAAAATGAACAGTAAATTATTAAAAATATTACTAAATATAATAGTAGTTATTCTCTGTGTTGGGTTCTTATATTTTATCAGTGTATTTTCTATATTTAATTTTTTAGGAAGGCGTATAGGAGATAATGTAGATAGTCAATATATTATTGTAGCAATCATTATTATTGCGCTATGTATTTTACTGTTGGGAATAATTGTAAAATGTATTTTGATGATTATGAAAATCTTAAAATCTCAATGAAAAAATATTCTAAATATAATCAGTAAACCTAATCAATCCTTAAAAACCCAGAATAAATACAAAAATATCAAATCCTCAAAGTGAAATTTGAGGATTTTTTTTATCAGATAAAATCATTTAAATTTGCCTCCAAAAATGACAAATACAGATGTTTTTTCTTGGTATTTGTTGTGTTTTTAGATGGTTTAATAAAAACGACACCCTATCGTATTTCCTCGTTTTTTAGAGGTTTTAGGGATTTTAGCATATGAGAATAGTCGTAGGACTTTCAGGAGGCGTGGACAGCAGTGTTGCCGCCTACCTGTTGAAACAACAAGGGCACGAGGTCATCGGGCTTTTCATGAGAAACTGGAATGATGCTTCGGTGACTTTGGAGGACGAATGCCCATGGGTAGAGGATAGTAATGATGCCCTTCTGGTGGCGCAGAAACTGGGTATTCCTTTTCAGGTGATAGACATGAGCGAACTTTACAAAGAAAGAATCGTAGATTATATGTTCTCCGAATACGAAAAAGGAAGAACGCCCAATCCAGATATTCTCTGCAATAGAGAAGTGAAATTCGATGTTTTTCTTCAGACTGCTTTGTCTTTGGGGGCTGACAAGGTGGCCACGGGGCATTACGCCAGAGTTTCCTCTTTCGTGGATGAGAGAGGGGAGGAAATCTATCAGCTTCTCGCAGGAAAGGACAATAATAAAGACCAAAGCTATTTTTTGTGTCAGTTAAATCAAAATCAATTATCAAAAGCCCTATTCCCAATAGGAGAACTGACCAAACCCGAAGTGCGAGAAATTGCAAGAGAAATAGGGCTGGTAACTGCTGATAAAAAGGACTCTCAGGGACTTTGTTTCATCGGAAAGGTGAGCCTGCCAACATTCCTGCAGCAGCAGTTAATTCCGAAAGAAGGCGAAATCGTGGAGATTTTTAGCGATTACAAAGAGTTTCATAAAGGAATGCTTATTTTTGAAACCAAACTTGATGAATTAAAATATCTCTCAAAGAAAATAAAATACCAAAAAGAAGAAGGAAAAGTCATCGGAAAGCACCAAGGTGCTCAGTTTTTTACCATAGGACAGAGCAAAGGCTTGGGAATAGGCGGACATAAGGAATCCTGCTTCATCATCGACCGCGATATGGAGAATAATATTCTTTTCGTGGGCGAGGGCAAAAATTTCCCTGGGCTTTATCGAAAAGCATTGAAAATCAATAATGATGAGGTGCATTGGGTTCGTGAAGATTTGAGGCTGAAAAACGGAGAATCCATGAATGTAAAAGCAAGGATAAGATACCGCCAGCCTTTGGAAGATGCGGTTCTTTATCAGTATGAAGAGGGGTTTTTCATAGAGTTTGAAAATCCACAGTCGGCGATAGCAGAAGGGCAGTTTGCGGCGTGGTATCAGGGCGAAGAGCTGCTGGGAAGCGGCGTAATTTCATAAATGAAAATAGTGGCAGATTCGGAAGAAATATTGTATTCTATTGCGCTGAGGGCGTGTCCCTTGGTGGGCGATGTCAATTTCATGAAACTGGTCTCCGTAACGAACTCAGCCAAAGAAACATGGAGGCTTTCCAAATCTGTTTTGCAGGAAATTTCTGGCATCGGGACACAGATTTCAAAGGGAATCGGCGATGATACTTTTCTGAAATTTGCGGAAAAAGAACTGCTTTTTTGCGAAAAAAATAACATTAAAGTAAGACTGAGGCATCAGAACGAGCTTCCGATGCTGTTGTCAGAGTGTCCAGATGCTCCCGCTGTACTTTATCAAAAGGGAGATTTTAATGAAAATTTAAAACTGATAAGCATAGTCGGAACTCGTAAAATGACCGCTTATGGAAAGAAATTTATAGAAGAACTTTCCGAGGTTTTAAGGGATAAAAATGTGCTGATAGTGAGTGGTTTGGCTTTGGGAACGGATGGATATGCTCACCAGCAGGCTCTCAATCATGATATTCCTACGGTGGGTGTTTTGGCTCATGGTCTGCATATGATTTATCCAGCGGTTCACGAGAAGATGTCAAAAGATATTTTGGAAAATGGAGGTGCGCTGTTGTCCGAGTTTAATTCCAGTGAAAAGCCAGACCGAGAACATTTTTTGCAGAGAAATAGGATAGTAGCGGGGATTTCGCAATTTACCATCGTAGTGGAAACGGCCTTTGGTGGCGGTTCTATGAGTACGGTGAGCTACGCCAATCAGTATAATAGAGAGGTTTTGGCGCTGCCAGGGCGTTTTGGAGATAAATACAGTCAGGGCTGTAATATGATCAGTGCCCAAAATAAGGCAAAAATTTTGGCTTCGTTCCAAGATGTTTTGGATGAGCTGGGCGATAATTATCCATCCGTGAAACAGCCACAGCTATTTGAACCAAAAGAAATAGAGGTGGAAGAAAGGCTAAAACCAGCCTACCAGCTCATTGCAGAAAATTCTCCTACCTCGCTGGATGACCTCAGTCTAAAACTAGAAATGCCGCCTTTCAAATTGCTGCCGATTTTATTGGATTTAGAATTGTTAGGCTACATCAAAGCCCTTTCGGGGAAGCAGTATGCTGTGGTTTAGAATAAAAATAATACAAGATACATGGACAAGAAGGCACTTAGAATTTTAAACAAAACCTTTTGGAAAAATGGATGGACAGAGGGAGATAGTATAGAAGAAAAAATAAAACTAGGCTATCTAACACAGGAAGAATTTGATTATGCCAAGGAAAAAGGATTGATGTTTGATGCATTTAGTATTACTCATGATGAGTGTATGGACATCATAGCAGAGTTCTTTGAAAAGGTAAATATAGATATTTTGGCAAAAGCTTTTTTATGTAGTCTTTCTACAAGAAGGCTTTATCTGAGGTCTGCTTTTGCTAGTTATTTTTATCTGAAAGATATACCAGTTCATTCATTTGAAGCAGTAAAAATTTCAGGAGGAATATTCTGTGGAAATGGAGAACCAAGAGAGATTTTTTATGAATATTGTAAAAAATGTATAGGTGATGGAGGCTATGGAAATATACATGTTGCTGATGAAGAATATCATAATGAAGATTTGAATGTTCTCAATTTTGAACGCATTAAATGGGGAGGTGTTAGACATGGTGAATTGCTGTATTGTACATTTGATATGCGTGAGTTTTTGAAAATTATACCTGAAATAGGAGAGCCTACAGAAGAAGATATTTCTCTTTTCAAATTAATTTTAAAAGCAATAGATGAAAGCTTACCAAAAGATACACCAAGAAAACTGGAAAAGAGAATAAGAAGTTTTGAACAATGGAAGAAACTTTCCAGCAAAAATGAAATAGATGTCCTTATGGAAATTTTGGAGCAAATAGGCATCTTAAAACCAGCAAAAATCAGAAATGTAAGAAAAGGAGATTTTGGTTTTGTAGAAAACTGGATAGGAGAGGATGGCTATCAGAAAGAAGTAGTGAACAAACTTTTCGGAAAATATTTATAAAAATAATCAATTATTATGATTGATTATTTTTTATTGATGGAATATTATTATTTCGTACCTTTGCCGCCTGTTTTAAAAAAAATAAAATGTATGCAAAAAATCTATTCTTTATTACTTTTTTTATCAATCATTTCCTACGGACAACAGGGTAGAGTAGGAATAAATACAGACGTTCCAGAAGCAACACTAGATATCAAGGAAAAACCTCTGGATGAGATGCCAGAAGGCTACGCGCAGGGGGTGTCTTTTCCTAATTTTACAACGAAAGAAAGAAAAACATTTACTGAGGTAAAGCTTGGAACAATGATTTACAACACGACTAAAAATCGTTTGGAGATTTATACTGTTGTGAATGGAAAAGAGGGCTGGTACAGTATAGGAGTAGTGGAGGAAGAGCCATTGTCTACCAAAACAATCAGTGCAGCAGATATAGCACAGAAACAAAAAATCATGTTTCAGGATGATGAGCCAGAGAGTGTTCTTTTTGATGGTAACCAAAGAGGTTTTCATCTAAATGCGATGGTTCAGGTAAGCAAGATTGATAAAAATAAATTCAGAATTCGTAATTTCTTGCCTCGTAAATTTAATGATGTAGAAATATATTTTAAGAATGCTAATACTGCTGCACCAGTGAAAATTCTTGTGCTAGAAGAACTTGCTGCTTTGTCGGAAGTGGAAATAGACCTTCCTTTCGATGGTGGAAGCCTTCGCTTTGAGGATGCGGATGGAAATGCTGAGTCTTATGCAGCATCAGACCTTAAAACAGATGATTATACACTGAGTGTAGATGTTCCTGATAATTTCTTGTTCCAAAGAATGAAAACTATAAAGCATAAAACATTTATTAGTTTTGGTAAATTTGGTACAGGGAACTGGGGGAC
>CAUQMH010000003.1:0-42856 GCA_963519075.1 uncultured Flavobacteriaceae bacterium | reverse complement strand
TCTACATTTTCTGCTACATCCCAGCCCGCTACATCAAAGTCCTTATAATCTTCCAACTGAAGCAGTAAAGCCAATGAAAACAGCGCATTTTTGGTATTTACTTCCGCCGATTTCATGTTCTGGTATTCCCTTGCCATAGAGGCGTTTGCTTCCGCTAAAACCGTTTGGGAAGTTGTCCCTACTTTGGTGGTTATTTCTGCTTTTTCGTAGACTTTCTGCGCGTTTTCGTAGGCGGATTTATTGATATTTTCCACTTCTCTATTCAGCAAAATATTCAAATACTGCTGAGCTATCTGAAGGGAAATATCGCTTTTTATCCTTTCCAAATCATAAGCGCTGGCTTCCACCTCGTACTGAGATTTTTGAATTTGTTTCTCCAATCTGCTTCCGTTATAGAGGATTACATTCGCACCGATATTGACAGAATTATTAAAATTATCATTTCTTTGATGATTGCCAAAAACATCCTGATTCTGCCCGAAATTCGCCGTATTGCTCACCGTTGCGGAAACGCTCGGAATACGCTCTTTTTTAGCCGTTTTTAGATTATTTTCCTGATTGGTTTTTTCCAGTCTGCTCTGTTTGATATGCAGATTATGCTCAAAAGCGTAATGTATACACTCCTGCAATGTCCACTTTTTCTGGGCATTAGCCACAGAAAAAGAAAAGAAAAAAACAAGGAAAATAATTTTATAAAGTTTCATATTTTTATTTTATACTACTCAGTATCACATCATTATAATGAACTAATTCCGGAATAGCAGCGCAGTTCATATTGATGATTTGAACATTATTTTTATCAAGTGTAGCGAACAAATCATTCTGCTTATTCATAGGAACGAATCCGAAATGATAATATTTTTTTTTATTGTTTTTTATATCATTTTGAGCTTGTTTTTCGTATTCTATGTATTTATCATTATTTTTATTAGATTGATAATAAAAATATCCTATAAATGAAACAGCTACAACGATTACAGTTAATACAATATATTTTATTTTCATGATATGATTTTTATAAAGTTTGCTATTATTATTTCGGGCTGATTTTTCTGCTTGAGCGCACTAGTCATCAAAGAATCCCATAACATCCAAAGGGCAAAAAGTCCCAATAAAATGCGTAACATAATGAATAAAATCTCTTTATCCTTGTCTAATTTTTCTTCACTCGCCAGTCGTCCATAGATTTCCGCTATTTTGTATACCACAAAAAGAAAAAAGAAAAATATTACCATTATACACACTGCCCTCCACGGCCCCTCAGGAAGATAAGAAATTAGTTTTTCAAATGTTTCTCGCACTATTTTATCATTTTCTTATGGCGAATATCAGAATTTTTCTTGTAAAAAACTATTTTTTGTTTAAGATTTTTATTATTTAATGAATATTTATCACAAAATTAGTAAATTTGTCAGAAATGTTGATGCTGTTTAAATAAATTCATATGGTTTTTATTAAAGATTTACAAAAATCCTACGATATCGGAAAATCCAAACTTCATGTTTTGAAGGGAATCAATCTGGATATTTCAGAAGGCGAGTTCGTGTCCATCATGGGTTCATCAGGTTCTGGAAAATCCACTCTGCTGAACATCATTGGGATTTTGGATCAAAAAGACAGCGGAATCTATGAGCTGGACGGCATTCCCATAGAACATCTTAACGAGGCCAAAGCCGCAGAATACCGCTCTAGGTTTTTAGGATTTGTGTTTCAGTCGTTTAACCTCATCAGTTATAAAACCGCTTTGGAAAATGTAGCGCTTCCGCTCTATTATCAAAATGTAAGCAGAAAAGAACGAAACCAAAGAGCCCTAGATTATTTGGAAAAAGTAGGTCTTGCAGACTGGGCAAACCGCCTACCGAACGAGCTTTCGGGAGGACAGAAACAAAGGGTAGCCATCGCCAGAGCTTTAATCACTGACCCGAGAATTATCCTTGCCGATGAGCCGACAGGAGCTTTGGACAGCAAAACCACCCACGACATTATGAAACTTCTGCAAGAAGTCAACAATCAAGGAAAAACCATCATCATCGTAACCCACGAGCCCGATGTAGCAGCGCAGACAAAGAGAAATGTCTTCCTAAAAGACGGCATCATAGAGAGCGATGAAGTCATCGAGCAATTTGTTTTATAAATATATTTTTAAATAAAAACCAACAAAAAATGTTTGATTTAGATCGCTGGCAGGAGATTTTTAGTTCTATTCGAAGTAATATGCTTCGGACGGTGCTTTCTGGTTTTACGGTGGCGCTGGGACTTTACATTTTCATTGTTCTTTTCGGAATCGGAACTGGTCTAAAAAACGCCTTTAACGATGGTTTCAGAAGTGCACAAAACTTGATTTCCATTTCCTCTGGGCGAACTTCCCTTGCCTATGCAGGACTTCAGGCGGATAGGCTTATTAGTTTTAATAATGATGATTTAGAGGCTGTTACCACTGAAAATAAAAAAAACATAGAATATTCCTCACCGATATATTCCACCTTTTGGACAGTAAAATACGGCAAAGAAAGCGGCAGCTACGGCATAAACGGAGCTGGTGAAGAGGAAGTCTATATCAAAAACAGAACGGTTTTGGATGGGCGGTATCTTTCACCTATGGATATCAAAGAAAATAGAAATGTAGCAGTTATTGGTAAAATGGTGCATCGCGACCTCATCAAAAACGGAAATCCCATCGGTAAAGAACTGGATATCAATGGAACTATATTCAAAGTCATTGGTGTTTTTTCTGATAACCAAGGCGACTGGGCGGAGCGAAGCATCAGTATTCCCATTACTACGATGCAGCAACTTAAAAAAAGTTCTGATACCATTTCCGAAATTTCTCTAACCTACAATATGGAACTCTCTATTGATGAGGCGATACAATTCGGAGAAGAGCTAAAAAACCAACTTCAAGAGCGAAAAAAAGTTTCACCAGAGGATGAACAAGCGATTTGGGTTTTCAATAATGCTGAAAATGCCAAAAACGGAACTATGTTCTTAAGCGTAATCATCATCATCGTAGGTTTTATAGGAATCGGGACGCTTGTTGCAGGGATTATCGGCATTAGCAACATCATGGTTTACATCGTGAAAGAGCGAACATTGGAAATAGGAATACGAAAAGCCATAGGAGCAAGACCTATTAGCATCGTGATTCTTATCTTACAGGAAAGTATTGTAATTACGGTTTTATCGGGAATTATTGGAGTTATTTTAGGAGTTCTTTCTCTGAGGCTTATTGGCAACAATTTACGAGAATATTTTATTTTAGACCCAAATGTAGGCTGGGGAGCGATATTTTCAGCATTTGTCTGTTTGGTCATTTCAGGGGCGGTGGCAGGCTTTGTCCCAGCATACCGAGCTTCAAAAATAAAACCAATAGAAGCACTGAGAGGCTGATGTTAATTCATTAAAAAAGAAGCAAAATGAATATTATTTTCAAAAAAGATACTTGGCAGGAAATTTATTATTCACTGAGGAATAATAAACTTCGGACTTTCCTTACTATGATTGGCGTAGGCTGGGGAATGTTCCTATATGTCACACTTTTAGGAGCGGCCAAGGGAATGGAAAACGGCTTCAACAAGTTGTTTTCAGGTTTTGCTACAAATTCCATTTTCCTCTGGGGACAGGAAACTTCCATTCCTTATGATGGCTTCCCAAAGGGCAGAACCATAGACCCGCACCTTTCGGATATAGAATATTTAAAAAAGAAAATCCCTGAAATAGACTACATCGCTCCGCAAAACTCAAAGGGGAATTTCGGAACAGCAGGAGTACTGATGACGAGAGGAGGGAAAAGCATCACTTACAGCCTTAATGGCGACTATCCTATCGGAAATAAAATTTCTGAAAAAAAGCTGATATACGGAAGATACCTAAACGATTCCGATGTCTCCGAAAACAAAAATGTAGTGGTCATCGGGGAGCAGATTTACAAAACACTTTTCGAGGCGGGTGAAAATCCGATTGGAAAATCCATCAACATAAAAGGCGTGTTTTTCAATGTAATAGGAGTTTTCAGAATGAAAAGAAGGGTGGGAATAGAGAGTGACCAGACAGCCTTCATTCCGCTCTCTACTTTCACACAAATGTTTAATGAAGGCGATAAAGTCGGTTTTTTAGCTATCGTTTCTAAACCTGATGCAGATGTGAGTATCGTGGAAGAAAAAGTAAAATCCGAACTAAAAACCAAATACAGAGTTTCGCCCGAGGACACCAATGCTTTTGGGGCTTTTAACCTTGGGAAAGAATTTAAGAAACTCACAGGTTTCCTTAACGGCATGCAGCTTTTGACCATCATCGTGGGGACGCTTACCATCATCGCTGGGGTCATTGCGATATCCAATATCCTGCTCATCACCGTGAAAGAAAGAACCAAAGAAATAGGAATCCGCCGAGCTTTGGGAGCAAAACCCTCCGAAGTGAGAAACCAAATTTTACTGGAAAGTGTGGTCATTACTTTATCCTCTGGTTTGGCTGGATTTATACTGGGGATGCTGATTCTGATGCTTTTAGGCCTTGCTACCCAGAATCAGGATGATATTCCGTTTTACAATCCTACTGTTAATTACGGAAATGTATTCGGAGCAATGGCAATAATGGTTTTCCTAGGACTGATAATAGGCATGATTCCAGCGCAAAGAGCCATAAGCATCCGCCCGATAGATGCATTGAGAAGTGAATAATAAAATTGAATTTTAAATATAAAAATAATGAAAAAGATAATTTATGCCGTTCTTGGATTAGTTGCTGTTGCTCTACTGGGATCAACTATAATGTATTTGATAAAATCCAATTCTGCCGAGAGCAAAGAATTTCTCACAAGAAAACCCACTGTGCAAGACATGGAGGACAAAGTGATGGCTACGGGAAAAATCGTTCCGAAAGAAGAAATAGAAATAAAGCCCAATATTTCTGGAATTATTGACAATATCCTAGTGAAAGAAGGCGACAAAGTAACGGCTGGACAGCTCATCGCTACGCTCAGAATCGTTCCCAGTGTAGCAGATGTGAACAATGCCCAACAGCAGGTGAGCAACGCCCAACTCCAAATAAACAATGCAAGAACCAATCTTGCTAATCAAAAACAGCAGTTTGCGATGCAGGAAAGCCTTTATAAACAAGGCGTTATCTCCAAACAAGAGTTTTTAACTTCTCAACAGCAACTCTACAGCGCCGAACAAAATGTAAAAAATGCCCAACAGCAATTTTCCACTGCACAAAAAAACTTGCAAATCGCCAGAACTGGCGCTACTCCTGAACTGCAAAGCATGGCTACAACTCAAATTCGTTCCAAAGCAAGCGGCACCGTCCTAGAAGTTCCTGTGAAAATAGGAAATCAAGTGATAGAGGCCAATTCCTTCAATGCAGGAACTACCATCTGCTCCATCGCAGACCTAAATTCACTCATTTTTGAAGGAAAAATAGATGAAGCGCAAGCAGGAAAAATAAAAGAAGGTAT
Source organism: uncultured Flavobacteriaceae bacterium (assembly GCA_963519075.1). Lineage (GTDB taxonomy): Bacteria > Bacteroidota > Bacteroidia > Flavobacteriales > Weeksellaceae > JABCPE02. The sequence continues at coordinate 37,404 of CAUQMH010000003.1, read as the reverse complement.
GAATATGAATGTAATAATAGGCGCCCTCCAGAACAAGTCTTTCTCAGGAAAAGTGACCCTCATTGCACCAAAAGGGACAGAAGAAAGCGGAACTATAAAATTCCCAATCAAAGGCGATGTTTTTAACCCTAATAACGAGTACATTCGTGCAGGTTTTTCAGCAAATGGAGAAATTATCCTCAGTTCGCAGAAAAACGCGCTTCTTCTGGACGAATCTCTTATCCAATACGAAAAAGTGAACGGAAAAGATGTTCCTTTTGTGGAGGTAAAACAGGGTAATGGTTCATTTAAAAAGGCTTTTGTAAAATTAGGAGCAAGCGATGGTATCAACGTGCAGGTGCTTTCTGGAATTGACAAAAATTCTGAAATAAAAGTCTGGAACCCTTCTGATAAAGACAAAGAAGAGTTGAAAGAAAAGAATAAATAAAACATGGAAAAACAAAGTTTTGCTTGCCCTCATTGCGGCAAAAAACAACCACTAAAAAAGCTGTTTCTCCTTCCTAATTTTAGCAAATGGAATTGTGGAACTGAGATTGCACCTGAAAAAAAGAGCCCTGTACACGGCGCTGTATATGGAGTTCTTGGTGCGCTTTCTACCGCTATTTCAGCAAATTATTGTTTATACATGCTAAATTACAGCCTTCTCAAAAGCATGCTGATAACCTTTGGCTGTGGAATTATTTATTGTACATTGATTATCATTTACTTATATAAAACCATAAAGCTAAATTAACCGAAAAGAGAAAATATAAAACTTTCTTGGCTAAAAAAGTTTATACTTTCAATTTTATTTGTTACATTTGCGGACTTAAAAAATATTAACCTGGGACGAGTTCCCGCTAAATCAATTAAATTATGTCAGTAAAAATTAGATTACAAAGACACGGAAAAAAAGGAAAACCTTTCTTTCACATTGTGGTAGCAGATTCTAGAGCAAGAAGAGATGGTAGATTCATCGCAAAACTTGGAACTTACAATCCTATCACCAATCCAGCAACTATTGAACTAGATGTGGATGCTGCAGTAAAATGGTTGAACAATGGTGCTCAGCCTACAGACACTGCTAGAGCTATCCTTTCTTACAAAGGTGCTCTTTACAAAAAACACCTTCAAGGAGGAGTTGCTAAAGGAGCTTTCAGTGAAGCTGAAGCTGAAAAAAGATTTAACACTTGGTTAAATGAAAAAGAAGCTAAAATCCAAGGTAAAAAAGATGGTTTAGCAAAATCTAAAGATGATGCTAAAAAAGCTGCTTTAGAAGCTGAAAACAAAGCTAATGAAGCAAGAATCAACGCTAAAAAACAAGCTGAAGAAGAAGCAAAAGCTGCTGCTGAGGCTGCTGAAGCACCAGTAGAAGAAGTTCCTGCTGTAGAAGCAGAAGGAGATGCACCTGCTGAAGAAACTGAAGCTTAAAAAAACTTACCGATGCAGAAAGAAGATTGCTATTTTTTAGGCAAAATTACTCGTAAGCACGGTCTTTCGGGAAATCTGATTTTAAAATTAGATACAGACCAACCCGAAATTTATAAAAAATTGGAATCAATATTCGTTGAAATCAACGGACTATTGGTTCCGTTTTTTATTGAAAAAATCATTTGGAGTAAACAAGATTCTCTCAATATTCTTTTCAAAAACTCCTCAGAAGCGCTGGTAGAACAACTTATTGGTAAAAATGTATTTCTTCCACTTTCTACACTTCCAAAACTGAGTGGAAATCAGTTTTATTATCATGAAGTGATTGGTTTTGAAATTTTAGAAAAAGAAGGAAAAACCTGCGGCAACATTGTTTCTGTAAATGACCAGACCGCTCAACATTATTTCATTTTAGACTTGGCTCAGAAAGAAGTCATCATTCCTATCGTAAAAGAATGGATTTTAGAAGTAAATAGAGATGAAAAATTCATCAAAATGGAACTTCCAGAAGGGTTGATAGATGTTTTTCTTAACTAAAAAAGCTCCTTTTTAAGGAGCTAATCTTGATATTTTCCATTTACTATCTTGGAATTGATATACTATCCTGTCATGCAGACGGTTAGGTCTTCCCTGCCAAAATTCTATTTCATACGGCTTGGCAAGATACCCTCCCCAGTGTGGTGGCCGTGTTACTTCTTTCCCTTCAAATTCTTTTTCTAAATCTTGTAATTTTTGGGCTAAATAGGCTTTGCTAGGGATTTCTTCGCCTTGTTCAGAAGCCCACGCTCCTAATCTGCTTCCTCTAGGTCTCGATGCGAAATATTCATCCGACATCTCAGGCGAAACTTTTTCCAGTCTTGCTTTTATCATTACCTGACGCTCCAGAGCCGGCCAGAAGAAATAGAGACAAGCCACCTTATTTTTGTCAATAGACTTCCCTTTTTTACTATTATAATTGGTATAAAACACAAAACCTTCTTTGCTATAGCTTTTCAGAAGCATCGCTCTTGTTCTAGGGCAGCCATCATCATCTATCGTAGAGAGAATCATGGCATTAGCCTCAAAAATATCAGGGTGTTTGTCTGCATCTGCAAACCATTCCTTGAAATGTTCCATAGGATTTTCCTTTACTTCGTGGTCATGAAGCTCGAACTGCTCATAGACTTGGCGTTTGTCGTGTAAGTTTTCCATATTTTAATATTTACAATTTATACTACAAAGGTAAGATTTAATTCCTACTCTTTAGGATAGGATTTAATGTTTTTTATTTGTAAAAAAGAAAAAATAATCGCTTTAAATCATTTTAAATTCTTAAATTTAGCCCATTAATTTAATTTTTTACTAAAAATGAAACGACTATTTTTATTAGCTGCCTTCATTCTGAGTTTTATTCCAGCAAAAGCTGATGAAGGAATGTGGCTTATGATGCTTATCAAAAGGCTGAATGGCGTAGATATGCAGAAACAAGGGCTGAAACTGACACCAGAGGAAATCTATTCAGTAAACAATTCCAGCCTGAAAGATGCCATCGTAAGTTTTGGTGGTTTTTGTACTGGGGAAATTGTGTCCAAAGAAGGACTTATCTTTACCAACCACCACTGTGGATATGGCTCTATCGCTGCGCTTTCTACTCCACAGAAAGACCACTTGACCAATGGTTTCTGGGCGATGAATAAAAAAGAAGAACTTCACGCTAAAGACCTGTATGTGAGATTCTTAGTAAGAATGGGAGATGCTACGGAAAGAATAAACTCCAAGCTGAACAACCAAATGTCTGCAAGCCAGAGACAAGATATTATCAATCAAGAATTTAAAGCGATTGAAAAAGAAAATAGCGAAAACGGAAAATACTCTGTAGTTGTTCGTTCGTTCTTCAATGGAAACGAGTTCTATTATTTTGTTTATCAAGACTATAAAGACATCAGATTAGTAGGAACGCCTACCAACTCTATTGGGAAATTCGGTGGAGATACAGACAACTGGGAATGGCCAAGACATACGGGAGACTTTGCAGTTTTCCGAGTGTATGCAGATGCTAACGGAAACCCAGCGGAATACTCTCCTAACAATGTTCCACTAAAACCTAAACACCACTTGCCTGTTTCTCTAAAAGGTATCAAACCTAATGATTTCACAATGATTATGGGATACCCAGGGAGAACGAACAGATATTTGACTTCTTATGGAATCAACCAATTGATTACCAAGGATTATCCAGCTTGGGTAGATGCTTCTAAAGCAGCTATGGATGTGATGAAAAAATACATGGACAAAGACCAAGCTATCCGCCTAGACTATGCTAGTTCTTATTCCAGCACGGCTAACTACTGGAAAAACAGAGCTGGAACGATAGAAGCGGTTTTGAAAAATAAAACCATCAACGCGAAACAAGATTTGGAAAAAGTATTCCAAGCGTGGGCTGATAAGCCAGAAAACAAAGCAATTTACGGTAATGTTCTGAAAGAAATAGAAGAATACTACGCAAAAACTAACGAAAGAAATGTAGAGTTGAACTATCTAAGACTGATGAGCAGAAGAGCAGCTTACATCAATATGCCATATGTATTAGGAAACAAATTGGCTGTTTATGCTGACCAAGATGCTAATGGGCAGGCTGCTATGAAAGCAAAACTAATCAAAGAAGTGGAAAGCATCTACGAAGACTTTCATCCACAGGTAGAAGCAGACCTTTTCGTGACACTGCTTACACTTTATAAAAACAAAGTAGATATAAACCACCAATTACCTATCATCAGATTTACTAATCCAAATGAATTTTCTCCTGGTGGTCTTTTTGATTCTAAAGAGAATGTTTTGAACTTCATCAACAATCCTAAAAAACGAATATTGGAGAAAAATCCATTATATCAGTTCTCTTCTATTTTAGTAGCTGAAGCTCAGATGAATGCAAATAAACACAACCAAGATGAAGAGAAATTTGCAGAAAACACTAGACTTTTCTTGGACGGACTTAGAAAATCTCACCCTAACAAGAAATTCTACCCTGACGCTAACTCTACAATGAGACTTACCTATGGTTCTGTGGACAAACTACCTTTCAGAAAAGACAGAAAATACCACGGCGTGAAAGACAACTACTACACAGACCTTGCAGGAATGGTGGCTAAATACAAAAAAGGCGATGAGGAATTTGACCTTCCACAAAGACTTCTTGACCTTCATAAAAAGAAAGACTACGGACAATACAAAGACAAAAAAGGATACCTTCCGGTGAACTTCCTTTCTAATAATGACATCACAGGAGGAAACTCTGGTTCGCCTATCATCAATGCTGAAGGACACCTTATCGGTCTTGCTTTCGATGGAAACAGCGAGGCGCTGAGTGGAGATATCGTTTTCGAACCAGCTTTACAAAGAACCATCAATGTGGATGCTCGTTTTGTGCTTTGGGTAATTGACAAATACGCTGGTGCTAAACATCTCATCGATGAAATGACAATCGTGAAATAGTTTTTTCATGATAAATATAAAATCTACGGGAAATTTTCTCGTAGATTTTTTTATGTATTTTTGCGGAAATAATGAGCAGAAATTGGATTTAGATTTTTATAAAAAACAGGCACAAGCCAAACAAAAAGAACACAAAAAATTCTTAGACAGCCTGAAAAAGAAACCACCTAAGAACTTGGACTACATGACTTTGGAAACTCACGAAGAAGTTTTCGATCAGATAGACTGTCTAAGCTGTGCCAACTGCTGCAAAACCACAGGCCCGCTCTTTACAGAGAAAGACATCGAACGGATTTCTAAACATTTGCGCCTTTCTCCTGCTGATTTTGAGAAAAAATATCTCCGTATAGATGAAGACAATGACAAGGTGTTACAATGCCTTCCTTGCCCTTTTCTTGCAGAGGATAACACATGCCTTATCTATGATATCCGCCCGAAAGCCTGCCGCGAATATCCACATACCGACCGCAAGAAAATCTACCAAATCAATCATCTCACAATTAAAAACACCATCATATGCCCTGCTGCCTATCTCTTCGTGGAGAAGATGATGAAAAAAATCCAAAAATAATACTTCCTTAAATTTTATCAATGGTAACTATTGATATAGTTTATGTATTCAATTTTTCATTTAAATTTTTTATTGTATATTTGCCACCTAAAATTTACACTTATGACAAATAAAATTTTACTATTAGGTTTATTATTGGGAGGAGTTTCTATAAATGCCCAAAACATCAATGAAACCAATGCCGCTGGCAAAACAAAACAAAAAGTAGGAATCAATACCACTATTCCTACAAGAACACTAACTATAAAAAACTCTACTGCTAATGATAGAAAACCTCTTCTTAGGCTGGTAGATGCACCTATATATAGCAAGAATGTGAATTCTACTATGGATGCTGACTTAGGTGGGAATACGGCATCCTCTACCAATTACACAGATTATAGACCTCTTGTAGTAGATAAAGTAGGAGATGTATACCAAGGGCTTCCTATCAATAATATGAGTATCCTTACTCTTACTATTAGTAATGTAAATGGAGACTATATTAGAAAGTTTGATACAGGAATTGATTATAAAAAATATGCTGTAACCATTATGAATGCTATATTCAAAATGCCAGATCCTGGAGCTGGTAAAATAGTAATGATGAGAGCTGGTAATGGAGTTATTCCTAGTGTAGATTTCGGTGGTGGTAAGTATGGTGTTACAACTGCCCCTGCTACAGTACTATTAAAGAAAACCCAACTTACTAATAACTGGGAAATATATGCGGATTATCCTAACATAGGATCCTATGAGTTTTCTTTAGGAAGTACTAGTGCTGGAAATGTAGTAAATGGTACTTGGGTAATTACTCTATTGGTAGGTAAAAGAGATGCTGTTAATTTCACTGAGCTTAACTTTAATCAAGGAGGTTCTGCTGAAGGAATAGGAAATAGTAATACAACTTATGCAACCCAATTACAAGATTTCCTACAAAAATTAGAATAAAAAACAATCAAAATAAAAAACACTCTCCATTCAGAGGGTGTTTTTTTGTATAGAATATTAAACTAAAATCCTTATTTTTGCATAAATTTTTTAACGATGGCAAAGCAAGAAGATGTTTTTAAGAAAGTGATTTCTCACGCTAAGGAGTACGGATTTATTTTCCCTTCCAGTGAGATTTATGATGGACTTTCTGCAATATACGACTACGGACAAAATGGTATAGAACTAAAAAACAACATTAAACAATATTGGTGGAAAGCGATGATTCAGCTCAATGAAAACATTGTAGGGCTGGACAGCGCTATCTTTATGCACCCTACCATTTGGAAGGCGAGCGGGCATGTGGATGCCTTCAACGACCCACTGATAGACAACAAAGACAGCAAAAAGCGTTTCCGTGCCGATGTTTTGATAGAAGACTACTGCGCAAAACTAGAAGACAAAGCCCAAAAAGAAATAGAAAAAGCTAAAAAACGCTTCGGTGAGGCTTTTGATGAGGCGCAGTTCGTTTCCACTAATCCAAAAGTATTAGAATACCGCGAAAAACAAAAAACCATTCTTTCCCGAATGGCTAAATCGCTGGACAATAACGACCTAGCTGATGTAAAAGCCCTGATAGAAGAGTTGGAAATAGCTGACCCAGACACAGGCTCTAAAAACTGGACGGAAGTAAGACAGTTTAACCTGATGTTCGGGACTAAATTAGGTGCTGCTGCCGAGAACGCGATGGACCTTTACCTTCGTCCAGAAACAGCGCAAGGAATTTTCGTAAATTACCTAAATGTTCAGAAAACTTCACGCCACAAACTTCCTTTCGGGATTGCACAGATTGGTAAAGCATTTAGAAACGAGATTGTTGCAAGACAGTTTATTTTCAGAATGAGAGAATTTGAACAAATGGAAATGCAGTTTTTCGTGCCGCCAGGAACGGAACTAAAATTCTATGAAGAATGGAAACAAAAGAGACTAAACTGGCACCTCGCCCTTGGTCTTGGTGAAGAAAACTACAAATTCCACGACCACGAAAAACTGGCTCACTATGCTAATGCAGCAGCGGATATAGAATTCAAATTCCCATTTGGGTTTAAAGAACTGGAAGGAATTCATTCCAGAACGGATTTTGACCTTTCGGCTCACGAAAGATATTCAGGGAAAAAATTACAATATTTTGACCCAGAGAGAAACGAAAGCTATGTTCCGTATGTGGTGGAAACTTCGGTAGGATTAGACCGATTATTCCTAGCCCTATTCTCTCACTGCCTGAAAGATGAAGTCTTGGAAGATGGTTCAGAGAGAACGGTATTGTCCTTGCCGCCTGCCCTAGCTCCTGTAAAAGCAGCCATTTTACCACTGATGAAAAAAGATGGAATGGGAGAATATGCAGAAAAAATCTTCAATGATTTGAAATATGATTTCAATCTTATTTATGAAGACAAAGACAGCATCGGTAAGCGATACAGAAGACAAGACGCCATAGGAACGCCTTTCTGTATTACCATAGACCATGACACCCTGACTGACCACACAGTAACGATAAGACACCGCGATACTATGGAGCAGGAGCGTGTAGCAGTTTCTGAACTGAGACAAATCATAGACAACAAAGTGAATTTCAGAAACTTACTTAGTAAGATTTAATAATAAAAAAAGCAGGATACAAATCCTGCTTTTTGTTTTTAAATATTTGAATATTAAAATTCTATTTTGCTTTCATCTATGACCAATGAACCTCCGAGCTGGTCTATGTCATACATGTATTTTTCCAAAACTTTTTCGGTCGTTCCTCTCAGCCCTCTCGCTCCCAAACCTTTTTCCATCGTTTCTTTTACTATTTTTTGTAAAGCGCCTTCGGTGAAACTCAGCTCCACGCCATCTAGTCTGAATAGTTCTATAAACTGGTTGATAATAGAGTTTTTAGGCTCGCTTAGGATTCTCAGCATGGTTGCTTCATCTAGTTTATCCAAATGAGTCACAATAGGAAAACGCCCCAAAAGTTCTGGGATAAGACCAAAATTCCTCAAATCCGTAGCATCCAATTTGTCTAAAATATAGGAATCATCTTCCACCTTATTCGTCTTCTCCGAGCTGAAACCTATCGCCTGCTTGTTCATTCTTCGTTCAATGATTTCTTTGATACCATCAAACGCCCCTCCTGCGATGAATAGGATATTCTGAGTATTTACCTGAATGTACTTTTGGTCTGGGTGCTTTCTCCCTCCTTGTGGCGGCACATTTACGATGCTTCCCTCCAATAGTTTCAAAAGTCCCTGCTGAACGCCTTCCCCAGATACATCACGAGTCAAACTCGGGTTATCCGATTTTCTAGCGATTTTATCTATTTCATCTATAAAAACGATGCCTCTTTCGGCTTTTTCTACATCATAATCAGACACCATCAGCAGTCTGGACAGAATACTTTCCACATCCTCCCCTACATAGCCTGCCTCTGTAAGAACCGTAGCATCTACGATACAGAACGGAACTTCCAGCTGTCTGGCGATAGTTTTAGCCAAGAGCGTTTTTCCTGTTCCTGTCTCTCCCACCATGATGATGTTAGATTTTTCTATCTCTACAGATTTATTTTCATCTGCATTGTGAGCCAGTCTTTTGTAATGATTATAAACCGCTATCGAAAGCTGTTTTTTCGCTTGGTCCTGCCCTATTACATATTCATCCAAAAATTCCTTGATTTCTCTCGGTTTCTTTAGCTGAGCCGAAGTTTTTACGGATGAATGATTTTTATTTTCTTGCTCGTCAGTCTCTTTCACTATGGTGTGAGCCTGCTCTATACAGTAGTTGCAAATAAACCCATTCTGACCAGAGACCAAAACAGATACTTCATTCTTATTTCTTCCACAAAAGGAACATTGGTTAGGATTCATCTAATTCTTTTTTGTTTTTATGAATAAATAAACTCCAATAAGAATTTATTGAAGTTTGTAATTTTAGTGATTATTGCCCTGTTATTGCTTTTTGAATTTCTCTGAATTCCTCTTCTGTGAATTTCAGTTTTTCATTAGTAAAATTCAAATCTTTGATTTCATTGATAGGAACGAGGTGAATATGCGTGTGCGGAACTTCCAGCCCTACTACGGCTACACCCACTTTCACACACGGAATAGCTGCCTTTACCTTTTTAGCTACTTCCTGCGCAAATGCCCAGAGCCTTTTATGCTCCTCTGCTTCCATATCAAAAATAAAATCCACTTCTTTTTTAGGAATTACCAATGTATGCCCTTTGGCTATCGGCATGATATCTAAAAACGCCAAATGATGCTCGTCCTCTGCTATCTTGTAGCACGGAATTTCGCCATTGATTATTTTTGTGAAAATTGAAGCCATTTTATTGATTATTAAGGTTTTACTATTTATTTAATTCAGCCAAAAGACTAAATCGTAATTTCTAAAACTTCAAACGAAAGTTTATTCCCGTTAGGAAGTACTATTTCTGCTACTTCGCCTACAGCCTTCCCTAAAAGCCCTTTGGCAATAGGAGTATTTACAGATATTTTATTAGCCTTCAGATCACTCTCATTATCAGGAACTAATGTGAATTTCTGCTCGGCTTTAGTCGTATTATTTTTTAGTCTTACGGTAGTAAGGATAGATACTTTAGAAGTGTCTATCTGGTTTTCTTCTATGATTTTAGAATTTGCTATTATATCCTGTAATTTGGATATTTTCAGCTCTAAAAGCCCTTGCGCTTCCTTTGCTGCGTCATACTCAGCATTTTCAGAAAGGTCTCCTTTGTCTCTTGCTTCTGCAATCTGTTGAGTGATTTTTGGTCTCTCTATTGATTCCAACTGCTCTAGCTCGGCCTTCATTTTTGCTAAGCCTTCTTTTGTAACATAATTCATGATTTTTTTCTTTTATTTGTGTTAAATAAATAATAAAATATCCGACCTTTGCCGGATACTTTTAAATTTTAACTAACTTTACTTTGACAAAGATAAAAAATTTTTTCTTATTATGAAAATATTTAGCGTATTAAAAGCCTTTTTTATTTTATTAGTTTTCAGTTTGTTATCCCTTGTTATTTCTTGTGAAAGTAGAGCCGAGACCGTGAGCTGCTTTCCCAGTCAGATTATCAATGTTCAGCTGAATCTTAACCTTCCCGCTTATGCCAATGATTTGAATACGAAAGGCTGGATTTACATCAATGAACAGCAGAGCGGTACGCGCGGACTGATTTTAGTAAAGACAGGAACTGGCTTCAAGGTGTATGACCGAAATGCACCACACCTCTGCCCTGATACGAATACTACACTGATAGTTCAAGACAGAATCAAAATCGTCTGCCCAAAAGATGGCGCTGAATGGATTTTACAAGATGGAACGCCTATAAAAGGCTCTGGACTGCCTCCTAAATTTTATGAATATAGTTATAATGCCGCTATGGGTATCATTTCAATCTATTATTAAACTTATGAAAATCGTAATTCAAAGAGTATCAGAAGCTTCCGTAAAAGTAAATAACGAAATCATGGGCGAAATCTCCAAAGGGCTTTTGCTCCTTGTAGGCGTGGAAGAAGAAGATAACCAAGAAGATGCAGACTGGCTCGCAAAGAAAATCATTGATTTGAGAATTTTCAGCGATAAGGAAGGGAAAATGAATCTTTCTGTAAAAGATATAAGTGGAGAAATACTGTGTGTAAGCCAGTTCACGCTGCTTGCCGATTACAAAAAAGGAAATCGCCCATCTTTTATAAAAGCCGCAAGACCAGAAAAAGCTGTTCCTCTGTTTGAGTATTTCAAAAACCTCATCAAAAAATCAGGCTTAAAAACCGAGAGCGGAATTTTCGGTGCGGACATGAAAGTTTCTCTCCTCAATGACGGCCCTGTAACGATAGTGATGGACAGCAAAACGAAAAGTTAGAAATTTTTCACTTAAATATTTTTTCCATAAAAAGACCAAAAACAAAACCAACAATGAGTCCCATAAGTGAATAAATTAAGAAGTGTTTAATGAATATTTCAGATGATAGAATATTGGCTATCATTCCGCTGAGTGGTTCTTTTAATGAAGCTGTATCTGTATAGGAAACTACTCCATCTACAACGGAAAAGCCCATCCCAAAAAACATTCCCACAACTGAAAATATACTTTTCTTTTTCATATCCAATAAATATTTAAGTTGTAAATAAAACAAACCTTCCCAAATTTGGAAAGGTTTATTTTGTTATTATAATTTCGGACCTGCATTTACTAATGCTTTTCCTTCTTCTGTGTCTGTATATTGCTCAAAATATTTGATATACTTTCCTGCTAAATCTTTAGCCTTAGTTTCCCACTGAGATGCATCAGCGTAAGTGTCTCTTGGGTCAAGAATTTCAGAAGGAACATTCGGCAATGCTGTTGGGAAAGTAAGTCCTAAAATTGGGATTTTATTCGTTTCCGCTTTATCAATAGAACCATCTAAAATAGCATCTATGATAGCTCTGGTATCTTTCAGCGAAATTCTTTTGCCTGTTCCGTTCCAGCCTGTATTTACTAAATAAGCTTTTGCTCCGTGTTCTTTCATTTTAGAAACCAAAGTTTTAGAATACATCGTAGGATGAAGCGCTAAAAACGCCTCTCCGAACGCTGGCGAGAAAGATGGCAACGGCTCTGTAACACCTCTCTCCGTTCCTGCCATTTTAGAAGTGTATCCACATAGGAAGTGATATTGCGCCTGTTCATCTGTAAGGATAGAAACAGGAGGCAGCACCCCAAATGCATCCGCAGAAAGATAAATCACTTTCTTCGCGTGTCCCGCTTTTGATGGTAAAACTATTTTACTAATGTGATAAATAGGGTAAGAAACTCTGGTGTTTTCCGTGATAGAACCATCGCAGTAGTCCACCTCGCCGTTATCCTTTACCACTACATTTTCCAGAAGTGCATCTCTTTTTATCGCCCCAAAAATATCTGGTTCTTTTTCAGCAGAAAGGTCTATTACTTTTGCATAGCAGCCTCCCTCGTAGTTGAATACACCATTGTTATCCCAGCCGTGCTCATCATCACCGATAAGGTATCTTTTAGGGTCGGCAGAAAGCGTAGTTTTCCCTGTTCCAGAAAGCCCGAAAAACACCGCTACATCGCCTTTTTCACCCACATTAGCAGAACAGTGCATAGACGCCATTCCTTTCAGTGGAAGGTAGTAGTTCATCATAGAGAACATTCCCTTTTTCATCTCTCCTCCGTACCAAGTTCCTCCTATAATCTGAGTTTTTTCTGTAAGGTTAAACATCACAAAGTTCTCTGAATTAAGCCCTTGTTCTTTCCAGTTCGGGTTAGTCACCTTAGAACCATTGATTACCAAGAAATCTGGCTCTCCGTAATGTTCTAAGTCATAGTGAGAAGGGCGGATAAACATATTGGTAACGAAATGCGCCTGCCAAGCCACCTCCATCACGAATCTCACTTTCAGTCTCGTGTCTGGATTGGTTCCACAGAAAGTATCCACTACATAGATTTTTTTATTTTCAAAGGAATCAGTTACTATTTTCTTTAAATCACCAAAAATCTCAGGCGTCGTAGGCAAGTTTATTTTACCATCCCACCAAATCGTATTCTCTGTAGTCTGGTCTTTCACGATATATCTATCCTTTGGCGAACGCCCTGTGAAAACGCCTGTCTTCACAGCAACAGCACCTGAATTTGTTAAAATCCCTTTCTCAAAACCTTCGTTTTCTGGCGACATTTCATCTTGGAAAAGTTGTTCGTAGGTAGGATTATACACAATCTCCTTAACTCCCTTAATTCCATGTTTTTCTAAATAGTTTTTAATCTGTTCCATGTTAAATATTTTATATAAATTAACTATACGCAAATGTATTGATATTTTTAGGTATTTCCTATGATTTAGTTCAGTTTTACTTAATTATTTCGTTCCAGTCAAAAAAAGTATGAAATCCATGTCCATGAAAGAAATTTTCATATCCTTGAAATTTTCTAGTCATCACAAAATCTCCTCCCCACGCCCCGAGGCTTTTCACAAAAACAGGGCAATCAGGGAAATACTGCTGTTTGACTTTGGGAAGTCCTAAAAATTCTGAAACTTTTTTTTCGTGAATTTCCATTAAATCAGAAAATTCGTCAATGTTTTTACAATTCAAAATTTTTTCTGTTAAATCCGAAAACTTACCAATTATCTCATTTGATTTGGGTTTAGATTTATAAAGTTTTATACCTTCGCGACTGTCTTGTTTTTGATTGAGATGAACAAATATCAATTCTTCCTTAAATTCTGGATTAAAATCTACTTGTTTTATCTCTCTATTTTTCCAATTTAACTGATACAAAACAGGCGTTCCCTCCATCGCCACTGCTATATCATAAACGCTTCAACAAAGGGAAATCTCATTAAGTTCAAAAGCATCTATTCCAGTCCATTTAGCAAGATTTGCCATCAGCGTAGAACTGCTCCCCCAGCCAAAATTAGCAGGAAATTCGAGATTGGTCTTGATGAAATAGGATTTCTTATCTTGTAAATGAGATGATGAAAGGCTTTGAATACTTCTAAGAACATTCATAATAAATTCGGCGTTTTCGGGAAGATTAGTTTTTATAATTCTCCAATTAAGATAATCTATCTCCGCACTCATCCAAAGCCTCCCATTATGATAAGCCTCCCAAAAAACGAGAGCCTTGCCATCATTTTTTTCTTCTACACAGAGGTTTTGTCCAGATTTGGTCGGAACAGCAAGTGCCATTGCCCCGTCCAGCACGAAATATTCTGAAGTGATAAGCAGTTTGCCATGTGAAAAAAAACTTTCCATAAAACAAAGGTAATAATATTTATAAACAAATTGCTATCCTCAGAATATCCAAGAATAGCAATATTTTTTTTACGGATTACAAAATCCATTATATCCCTGATGAAACCATGATACTAGGTGATATTTTCTTTATCAATCCTTGTAATGTTTTCCCTGGCCCTACTTCCACAAAGTGGTCTGCGCCATCTTTTACCATATTCTGTATCGTTTGTGTCCATTTTACAGGACCTGTCAGCTGTGCTATCAGATTCTTTTTTATTTCCTCTGGGTCTGTCACAGGAGTCGTTGTTACATTCTGATAAATCGGAAGAATAGGATTGTTAAATTTTACTCCTTCTATTGCTTTTGCTAATTTCTCTTGTGCTGGCTGCATCAAAGGAGAGTGGAAAGCTCCATTCACAGGTAACAAAAGAGCTCTTTTTGCACCAGCTGCTTTTAGGGCTTCGCACGCCTTTTCTACTGCTAATGTTTCACCAGAAATTACCAGCTGTCCAGGGCAGTTATAGTTTGCAGGAACTACAAGTCCCTCTATCTCTGCACAAATTTTTTCTACTTTATCATCATCCAGTCCAAGTACCGCTGCCATAGAAGAAGGATTGATATCACAAGCCTCCTGCATAGCCAAAGCTCTTTGGTAAACCAGCTCCAGCCCATCTTTAAACGATAAAACTCCATTCGCTACCAAAGCAGAGAACTCACCCAAAGAGTGTCCTGCCACCATTCCCGCACCTATTGTATCGATTGCCTTTACAATAGCTACAGAATGAATAAATATAGCTGGCTGAGTTATTTTGGTTTTCTTTAAATCCTCTTCTGTCCCATCAAACATCACTGACAAAATATCAAATCCCAATATATCATTAGCAGAATTCATCAAATCTCTAATCTCCTTACGGTAATCATAAAGATCCTTACCCATCCCCACAAACTGAGATCCTTGTCCAGGAAACACTAATGCTTTCATATTTTTGAAAAATCTAAATCTTATTTTATTATTTAAAAACTAAGGAACCAACCTCACTACTCTAAATCCAGTATTCACAAAAGCCCCATTCTTTTTGTTTCGGATATACTCAAACTTGGTAGCCAACTGAGTCTGAACCTTACTCATATTTCTTAGGACTTCGCCTTTTGATTCCCTTGCCAACATATCACTAACCACATCAAAACCTATAATGGTGTATTTAGATGGCGTTCTACAATATTCTTTTTTAAACTCAGCCAAAACCTCCTTCTCAAAATCTCCATCTGTATTTATTTTTCTATCCATCAAATAAACCAAATTTGCTTTACTTAAAGGATCTACATTCTTCTCAAAATCAGGGTGATAGTACATACTAAACGCCTTGATTCCTTCTGTTTGTTTGGCTAGTTCTATTACTCTCTTCGCAAATCCTGCTCCTACAGTATTATTATCATTTGCTAAA
The DNA here is from genome assembly GCA_963519075.1 of uncultured Flavobacteriaceae bacterium. Lineage (GTDB taxonomy): Bacteria > Bacteroidota > Bacteroidia > Flavobacteriales > Weeksellaceae > JABCPE02. The sequence goes on along the minus strand of CAUQMH010000003.1, from coordinate 21,834 downwards.
ATAACTACCGCTGGCAGGCTTTGTCCTGTTACCATATTCTGCTCCAGTTCTATTCCAGATGGAGAACTAACCACCAAAATTTCAGTTTTAGACAGCTCTTTTGCTAACTGCTCTTTAAGGAAAATAACCTCTGGATTATTTTCTTCGCCTACAATAAATACTTTTTCTTTTGAATGAGCATTTTTGACCTCACGGACAATTCTCTCTGCATAAACTCTATTCCCTGGTTCTACAATCACCAAATTATTATATTTATACATCTCCTCTGTATGGGCAAATGGAGCCACCACAGGGATTTTTTCATTCTTCACATATTCAAGAACTTCTATTACATTTGACTTAAAGAACGGCCCTATAATCAAATCTGTATTGGTCTTGTTAATCTGAGCCAAATTGTTCTTGAAAGAATTCTCATTTTCAGCATCTATCACATTGATACTTACTTTTTTACCATCTCTCATTCCTCGTTGTGCAGCAAGTTTAGCACCGATTAGGAAGTCCGCAGAAAGCGTTCTATATTTAGTGTCATTAGTATCAAACCCAAAAGGCAAAATCAAAGCAATACTAAACACATCATCATCAGCTTTTACATATTGTCTATTCACCTTCTTGATATTCAGCACCATTCCTTGCTTTATTCCATTAGGAAGCCCTCCATTCATTTCGGCAAGCTGGTCATATGTGATATTATATTTATTCACAATCCCAAATGCACTTTCGCCTTTTTTAACCTCGTGAGTTACATATTCCTCTACAGAATAAGTTTTGGTTTTCACCTCTTTTGGAGGCGTGTTTTTCTCCTCTTTAGGTTTTGTATTTTTCTCAGAAGTTTCTTTCGTTGTTGTTGCTACATTTTTAGAAGATGTTGTATTTTTCACTAAAATAACATCTCCAGACCTAAGTCCTCTCTGCTCCAAACCTGGATTTAATGCAAACAACTCACTCTGTGAAATGTTAAACTTCCTTGTAATTCCGTAATATGTATCTTTTGGCTGAACCACATACGCTCCATCTTCTGAAGCCAACATTTGAGTTTTTTTCTCCTCTTCTCTATCCTTTTTAGGTGTATCTACCACCTCCTGCTGAGCGGTTTTGTCTCCATACTTTTTGATTTTATCTTCTGGCAGCACAAGTGCTTCACCCACTTTCATATGGCTTTCTAGATTAGGATTCAGCCTTCTCAGTTCTTCTTCAGAGATTTTGTATTGTCTGGTTATACCATAAATAGTCTGTTTTGGCTGAAGATAAATTTTACCCAATTTTTGATTGGATTTCTTTTCAGTAGACTTTTTTTCTTCCTTTTTTTCCTCCTTTTTCTCTTCTGTTTTTTGAGTGTTTTTTTGTTTATTAGGAATTATCAAAACATCTCCTATATCTATTTTCCCATCCTTTATTTTAGGATTTTGCTTGATAAGTTCATCTACACTGACACCATATTTTTTAGCAATAGTAGTGGGATTTTCTTTAGCCACCACAGTATGCTTCTTCTGCTGCCCAGATAATACCGCGAATACTGTTCCTAGTATGGTTAAAAATATTTTTTTCATCTGATTTTAGTATTATTGTTATATAACAATTAGGACACAAAAATACGGCTTTATAATTAAATGCACGAAATAATTAGCACCGAGTTTTCCACATCCATTTTTTGATAGCATTCCTCTATCCATCCTTTCCCTTTCTGTGCATAAAACACACTGAAATTCAGCACTCTCTCCTGCCAAACAGCATTAGGATGAACATCTAAATATAACTGTCTCAGCTGCATGTATTTTTCGTATTGTTTTATTTTTTCCGCTCGCAAAAGTCTCTTTTTCATTCGGTTATAAGATTTCAACTGGCGAGTTTCCTCCGCTTCCACCAAATTCCTAAAAGTCTTATCTGTAAGCTCAGATTTTTCTTTCAACAGCCCGAAAGATTTTTTCAGTTCCTCTTCTTTTTCTGTGAGAAGCTCCAAAAGCTCTGACTCAAAAAGCAATTTTTCCTTGATAATCTCCGCATAATCCATGAAAAACTCATCTATCTCAAGTCCTATTTTTTGGATTTTATTTGCTGTTTTTTCAGTCAAGAAAAGCATTGAATTTCTCGGAATTAAAATCGGAAAAGGAACTTCCACATGTCGGAAATATTCTTTCAATTCCAGCCAATACATTACCTCTGCATTTCCGCCTATATAGGCTATATTGGGAAGTATTTTTTCCTGATAAATAGGGCGCATCACTGCATTTGGGCTGAATTTTTCTGGATAATTTTCTAATTCCGCTAAAATTTCCTCCTCTGTGAAAGAAATATCCCTGTCCTGCACATTATATTTTTCTCCATCAAACTCTATTCTGTCGCGAGTTTCAGAGAGATAAAACAAATTAATTTCCCTTGGATTCACCTGCACTTTTCCATATTTTTTCGTGAGATTTTCTATGGATTGGAGCGTTTCTTTTTTCAGTGAATTATTTTTCAATTCATCAGCAAAAATCCCTTTCATCTGCTCTTTCAGCTTTGGGTCATCTCCATCTATCAGCAGCAGCCCTCGGTCGGCAAAGAGTTTATTCACCAGCGTTTTGGTCGCTTCTGCTAGTGTATTTCCCTCTGCATAAGCCTCTTTCATCCAGTCTATCAGCTCCTTACCAAAATCATTATATTTAAATTCTTTTTCAAATTCTTCTATGAAATTATTTTTCTCAACCTTTATTCTGCCGACTGCTCCTCCTGATTTCCCATCAATGCTATAAATATGATTTTGAGTTTTAAAATGATTTATTTCCTCAAAATCATGGTCTTCCGTAGCCATCCAAAATATAGGAACGAATTTTTTCCCTTGAATATTTTGGTTCAGAAAATCTGTTGTTTTTATCGTCTGCAAAATTTTATAAACAAAAAACGCAGGTCCTGTAAACAGATTCAGCTGATGCCCTGTAACGATGGTAAAAGCATTCTCCTGCGAAAGAGCCCGCAGGTTTTCTTTCTGTTTATCTGATAATTGCAAAGTTCTCAATTGTTTTTCCAAAACTTCACAAAGAATTTTTCTCTGCTCTTTGGAATAGCTTTTTTCCTTAAATTCCACCTGTTTCTGTGCATTTTCCAAAGAAAATCTATGCGAAGCGTATTCCTCATCAGCGAAAAAGTCCTTAATAAGGCTCGGAATGCTGTATATATCTTTTAAAAATATCTCTTTTTCGTTCATTTTACACTTTATTTTAGTGGAATAAATACCATACCAAACCTAAATTCAGCCTAAAATCTGCCACTGGATAAAACGGCGCAGCGTAAGACTGATTTTTCATGAAAGTAGTGTTAAGATGCTGTGCTTCAGCATAAATCATCATCCGTTTTACTTTCATATTAAAATAAACATCCACCAACGGTCTTCCTCCGATGGAGTACGAATTTGTGGATGGCAGGATAAATTCATTAAGTATCGGAAAATACTGCTGAGATGCGAATTTTGAGAAATAATAAGCCTTGATTCCCGTCTGAATTTCCGCCGCTTTTTTGAATATTTTGGATTGATAATAAACATTCGCCCTTCCTATGAATTCTGGCAATGGAAGCACATCTTTATTATTTAAAACATTCTGAACCAGCACCTTAGCATTAAAATTAAATTTACGATAAGTAAATGTAGCCTCTCCTCCTATCTGCGATATATTCACCGATGAAGTGCTCTGCTGAGGCATCGCTGAAGAATTAAAATACGCCAGCTGCCCTATTCTGAAATAGTTCGCAAACAGTTTAGTATCAAACCATTTGAGATTTAAATCCGCTCCTATTTCCAAAACATTTTGGTTCTTAAAATCAGAATATTTAAAATTATAATCTTGATAAAAAGAAGTGTTCATCAAGTAATTGAACGATGGAGCTGCTGATTTGAATTTCAGATGCCCACCGATGGAATAACCCTCAATAGGCTCAAAAGTCAAATAGTTTTCTGAATTTAAATAATTTCCAAAGGCTTTTCCGTTAGAAATTTCCAAATCTGAATTTAGATTGATTTTATCCCAAAGTTTTATTTTAAGATTCCCTGCCAATCCCAAACGATTTTCCTTAAATTTAGAATCTTCCTGTACTCCGCTGATTATCAACGGATAAAATGACCTGTAACTGATATTCTGATAACGAATTCCCGCTTCCGCTCTAAAAGCCTCATTATCAAAAAGCAAACTCACTGTATTGCTGAATTTAGTCGATTTCCTCTTATTATTGGTAGGATAATCCGTAATCAACGAGGATGAATAATAGTTCTCCGTGCCATCCTGCGTGTAGAAATATTTATTGGTTTGATAAAAAATCGTATGACTCAGCTTAAACGGAAATTTCTCCACATCAAAAGGCGCAAAATAATGGCTGAAATAAAACCTCCTCACCGCCATTCTGGTGTAGGTATTATGCAAATTTACCGTAAGGTTTTTTCTGCTGTTGAACCGAGAATCTCCACTTGTAAAATTCTCCAAATTCGCAATTCCACCATTCTCTTCATTAGAAATATTCTGATGAATGAAATGTGCAAAAGCCTCATATTTGGAGTTTTTAGAAAGATAATGTGCAGAAAAAATAGTATTATTAGAAGATGCTATTTCCCTCTGATACAGCCCCTCTGACCGTAGTCCCATATACTCTATCGCAAAATTAAACCTCTTACCAATATTCTGAGTATAAGTAGTTTGCAAAGTTCCGCCACTGCTCATTCCATTATGATAATAGAATGCCGTAGTAGGACTTTTCACATCGTAATATTTTACATCCTTGATTCCCAGTATAAAGAATGATTTCCTTGTAGGCAGTAATGCTAAATCCTGCTCTGCATCAGTCTTATAAACCAAATTCTGAAATCCTTCTCCGATATTAGCGAACTGGATTTTCCCAAAATTATCTCTATTATTATACTGAGTAAATTGGTAAGATTTCCCAATCGTAAAAACAGTATCAAACACTTTTCGCTGAGAAAATTGTGTAAAAAACTGATAGTCATCAATCGTTGGGCTAAAAATCTGTATAGAATCCTTCTCTCCATTGTCCACCACAACAGAATCACTCACTGGCGAATCATCTGTCTGCGCCTTTAAAAGGCTTCCCAGCAATATTAATATAAAAAAAATGTACCTCATAAAGTTTTTATGAGGTACAAATATAATAATTTAGATATTATTAATTATCATATCCTGGGTTGGATACTACTAATGATCCTGGAGAAGCAGTTTCTTTTCTAGGAATAGGAAATGCTAACAACTTATTTCCAACCGATTTATCTCCTATCTTAGGGTTATCAGGATCACTACTTACTCTCACTCCATTTTTATTATAATAAGGGATAATACTATTCCACCTTAACAAATCCCAATATCTTAAACCTTCTCCTATCAATTCTAATATTCTTTCTTTTTTGATAATATCTAATGTCACTGATGAAGCAGCAGCAAGTCCTCTTGCTTGTCGAATCATATTATAATAATTCAATGCATTAGTACTACTTCCTGCTTGAATTTCTGCTTCAGCTGCATTAAGTAAAACCTCTTCGTATCTTATTACTTTTATGTTAGAATTCCCATTTACATCAGAAAATTTACCATTTAAGAAATAGGCATTTTGCCCTGATCTGACAGCTCCTTGCATAATTAAATTCTTTCTAACATCATTACTTTCATAAGAGTTATATACATCAGGAAGTACAGCTATATTTTTATATCCTGTTGAATTAAGAAGATTAGCATAAGAGTTTGTTCCTGAAGCCCCATTGATACCGACAGCTAATTCAAACACACTATTTGCTGCATTATCTTTTGTAAAAGATAATGCTAATTCTGATGCAGGAATAACAGAATATTTACCACTATTGATAACATCTCTTGCATACTGGATTACCTTAGCATAATCTCCTTTATATAAATAATATCTAGACATTAACGCCTTTACAGAGTACGGATTTAAATAAGTTTTATCAGAATAAGTTTTATCAGAGATTTTTGTTGGATCCCCTAAATTATCTAAAGCTGCCTGGAAATCACTTTCTATCTGTGCTCGTGTTTCTGCTATAGTGGATCTTGCTTGTTGTGCATTAGGATTATATACAAGAGGGACAACTACACCTAGAGAACCTCCAGAGTATTCCTGCCCATAGAGTTTTAATAAATCAAATAATGCTTGAGCTCTTAATGCATAAGCCTGTCCTTTCAAATATTTTACTCGAGTCAACGCTTGAGCATTTGCAGTTCCTCCATAAGTTAAGTTATCTGATGAATTAATAACAATATTGGCATTTCCTATTGTCTGACCTATAGCATACCAAATATCTTCTGGATCTGCAGAAGTAGACAACAAACTATATGTTGCAAAATCTGTATTTCTACCACTAAATGTTGTGGAATAAGTCTCATCTGTATGTATCTGTCCTGTAGCTCTATATTTATTTCCCAAATAATTAGTTGCTCTCATTTTCAAATAAGTACCTCTCACAAAAGACTCCAGCTGTTCTGCTGTTGTAATAGGAGCTGCCTGCTCCTCTTGGAAAAACTGAGTCTCTGTAAAATCTCTGCTACAAGAAGTCATCCCTACAATAGATGACACAATCAATGCACTATATACTATCTTTTTCATATTATCTTAAAAATTTAAATTAACACCTATACTATATGATTTCAATGGAGGTAAATCAAAATTAGTAACCCCACCTATCTGATAATCTGGATCAAATTTGAAGTTTTTATCAAATGTATATGTCCATATATTATTCCCCACTAAATACACCTGAATACTATTTATTCCTGTATCTATTAATAAATCTTTATTAAATGTATAAGAGACTTTCAGAGATCTTAATCTTACATAATCTCCTTTATATAAGAATCTTGTAGATGCTTGATTAGAATTATCTGAACGGGAATCTATAGGAGCAGGATTTTTAGCATTAGGGTTCTGTGGAGTCCAGTAATCCAACTGGTCTCTATACCCTGGGTATGTTCCTGTTGTTGCTCCATCACTAAACATATAACGCGCCCAAGAGTCATATATCTTATTACCAAATCCATAACTAAACTGGGCATCTATAGAAAAACCTTTATATGTGAAATCTGTACTTAATCCTCCATATATCTTAGCGTAAGGAGAACCCTGTACTGCTTGATTAGCTTCATTATAATCAGATGTTGTTTCTCCATCTACTCCATTTTTATACCACAGAGGTTTACCATTACTAGGATCTACTCCTGCCCATTTTCTTAAATAGAAAGAGTTAAGTACTTCTCCTTCTCTAATAATTCTAGTAGCGGTAGATATATCCCTTCCTTGGTACAATTCTGTTACTTTATTACTTAAGGTACTTAAGTTAGCACTTACATTCCATTTTACATTACTTGAATTGATAATTCTTGCTGCAAGAGTAAATTCCAAACCACTATTTCTCATTGATCCTACATTTTGGAATCTAGTTGCATCTGCAGTACTAAGAGGAGAATAACCTCCCTGAATCATAGATAACGGAACACTATAAATCATATTGGTCGTTTTCTTATGATAAAAAGCAGCTCCCAATGTAACTCTATCATTAAACAAACCTAAATCAAATCCAACATTAAATGGTTTTATAGTTTCCCATTCTAAATCTTGGTTTGCTACCCCTCTTACAAAAGCAGCCGGTTTATCTCCATAATTTCCTGTATATCTATATGTAGTAAATGGCAACACTGATGCATTAGGAAGGTTACCAACCTTACCATATGATGCAGAAAACTTCAATTGAGATATTGTGCTATTATCTTTAAGAGCTTCCAGCCTAGCTAAATCTACACCTATACCTGCAGACCAAAAATATCCCGTTTTTTTATCTGGCCAGAAGTTAGATACTCTATCCTGTCTTCCTGATAGATCTAACAAAAATAATTTATCATAATCATAATGAAGTGTCACTGCATATCCTCCTCTAGATGTTACTGTCTTTTCTCCTGTAACTGTTCTTGGGATAATAAAGTTATTAAGCGTCTGGAGATTAGGTGTTCCTACAGCATTACCATACCCCCCAACTAATCTAGCATCCGATTTATAAGCTTCTTGTATCAAACTTGCATTAAAATTATTTTTCTCCCCTATCTTAAAATCATATGATAAGATATTCTGCAAGTTAAAATTAAAATATCTTGTAGAATAACTATACAATCCTCCTTGAATTCTATACCCATCTCCATGTAATGGGCTATAATATTGATCCTCCTCTATATTAATAAACTCAGGAGCAAAAACAAATTTATAATTGAGATTTTTTAGAATCTTATAGTCTGCCTGTATATTTGCAAAAACTCTAGCAGTATTTGCCCTTTGGTAGTTAATATCCTGTAAAGCTGCTATATTGTAAAAACTATTAGACAATCTTCCATTTCCAAAATAATAAGTTCCATCAGAATTTTTCAAAGGATCTGTAGGATAGAGAAAATACCTCGCCATTATTGGATTAGAGAAAGCCCCTCCTTCTGGCTGTGTATTAGTCACACCATAAGATGCTTGTATATCTGTAGATAATGTCAATCTATCCGTTGCCTTATAATTAACTCTTGTTGTTCCTGATATTCTCTTGAATGCAGATCCTCTTACAATACCTTCTTGATTAAAATATCCTAATGATGAATAATATGTCAATCTATCACTTCCTCCTGATACAGAAGCATTTACTCTAGTTAAAAATGCCCCACCTGTTCTCTCGGTTGCTTTCTGCCAATCAGTACTTACAGAAGTATCTACACCTAAATTATCATATGCATCTTGCACTGTCGATGGTCTTTTAGGTCCATTTGGAAAATTAGGATTAACAGGAATCAATGGATTAGCATTAAGATATCCTCGTGTATATAAACTTACCCATTCAGATGCTGACAATCCTTCATGACCAGGCACTGCTCTATAAGTAACCCCTGTTTCTGCATTCACATTAAATCTTGCTTTTCCTTTTTTACCTGATTTTGTAGTAATAATCATAACTCCTGCTCCTGCATCCGCCCCATATACAGCTGTAGAAACAGCATCTTTTAAGAATGTAACACTCTCTATATCAGCCTCATTGAAGTTTGCCAGAATATTTGCTGATGTTGTATTTCTTGTTAAATCTCCTTGAGCCACTCTTACCCCATCAATAACAACTATTGGATTATTTCTACCATTAACAGAAGACACTCCTCTAATTTGTATATTAGCTGCACCCCCTGGCTGCCCTGTAGACATTCCCGTCTGCACCCCAGCAACTTTTCCTGACAAAGCCTTATCAACAGATCCTGTGGACATATCTGCAATTTCTTTACCTACTTTTCCTATTGCTCCAGTAGCTTCTTTTACAGCAACCTTTCTACCAAAGCCCACTAAAACAACTTCATCTATTGTTTTCTCTTTTCCAGAAGTAGTATCCTTCTTAACTTCTTGTGCAACTAATGCTTGTCCTGTGAAAAACAATACACCAGCTGTTAGAACTTTCAATTTCACATTCATTTTTAACAAAATTTAATAACCATTGAGCAAAGGTGTTAAATATTTTTTAAACAACCAAATGTTTTTATGTTTTTTTGTTATTTTTTTGATGTTTTGTTAAAAATATCCGAAATTCATCATTTTAAATAAACTAAATATTAAATTTTTGATAAAGTTATCTTAATTTTTCCTAAATTTGCATCTAGTATGGATTTAGCTTTTTACATATACAGTTATTTACAGGAGCAAAAACCAAGGGTGGAAGTTCCTGATTTTGGGATTTTTATACTTGAAAAAGAACATGCTGTTGTGGATGCAGAATCTTCTAAAATTCTTCCTCCAAGTGAGCATATCTATTTTGAAGACAATACAACTGTCTTTGATTCCAGCCTTGCTCATTATATAGCAGAAAAAACAGGTGAGAATCTATTCATTATACAATCTGAAATAAGAGATACTGTGCGTGAATGGATAAGACTACTCATGCTCCAAAAAAAATTAAATCTTAAATACCTTGGTGAGCTTTCCCTTAAAGAAATAGATATCATACGAGAAGAAACTAAAATTCCACAATCTATGGAGTTTTTTGGGCTGGAAGAAGTTAATTTATCTGAAATTTCTCCTGCACCAACCGCCAAAGAAGAACCGACCCAAAAACAAGAATCCACAAAAACAGAACCACAAAAACAAGAAAAATCAAACAATGGTATTTGGTGGGTATTATTATTCATCGTTCTTGCTGTTGCTGGGCTTGTATTTCTATATTATAATTACGGAAAATCAGATAAATCTACTGACGATAGTGCAAAACAAGACTCTATCCAATCCGTACAAACTGAAATTCCTCAAGCTGTATCACCTTCCACAGCAGATTCTATAACTATTGATAGTGTACAAATAGAATACTAAATGAAATTCTTACTTTTAGATAAAAATCATCCACTCATCACAAAACAACTCTCTGAAAAAGGTTTTGTTTTGGAGGAGGATTTTTCATCAAGTTATGAGCAGGTTTTAGAGAAAATCCATCTTTATGAAGGCATCATCATCCGAAGCCGAATTCCGCTGGATGCTCATTTTTTAGAAAAAGCTAAAAATCTAAAATTCATCGCACGAGTAGGCGCTGGAATGGAAAATATAGACATCGCCAAAGCCCAAGAACTCGACATAAAACTCATCAACTCTCCCGAAGGAAACAAAGATGCTGTGGCAGAGCATGTTATAGGAGCACTTCTAGTGCTAATGAACCGCCTTTTTATTTCCTCTAATGAAGTCAAAAAGGGAATTTGGCTCAGAGAAGAAAACCGAGGAGAAGAAATTTTGGGTAAAACTTTCGGAATCATTGGTTACGGAAACATGGGAAAAGCCGTAGCCAAAAGACTTTCGGGATTTGGCTGTAAAACTATTTTTTACGATATCAAACCTAATCTTTCCGATGAATTTGCCACGCAGGTAAGCCTTCAAGAATTACAAGAAAACGCCGATATCCTCAGCCTTCACACGCCACTTACAGAGGATACACTCTACATGATAGATGAGGAATTTATCTCCAAAATGAAGAAAAATTTCTACTTCATCAATACCGCAAGAGGCAAAAATCTAAAAACTTCTGCGCTGGTAAATGCTTTGAAATCTGGTAAAATAAAAGGTGCTTGTCTGGATGTTTTGGAATACGAAAAAACTTCTTTTGAGAATTTGGAAACGAAAAACGAGGATTTGGAATATCTTCTAAATTCAGAGAAAGCCATCATAACGCCACACATCGCGGGCTGGACACATGAGAGCAAAATAAAATTAGCCCAAGTCATCGTGGATAAAATATTGGCTTTCACTGCTGAAAATTAGCATCATTTAACATAGATTTAACGATAATTATTATTCATTTTTGTTGTTTTTATCCTATTTTGCGCGAAAATTTCAAAATAAAGATGAAAATAAATCTATCCCACATAGGATTTCTTGCATTTTTTCTATTTTTTTCGTGCTCAAAAAAAGAATCCACAACGACCAGCAATGGATATTATTCAGCTTCAAATCTTCCTAATTTCGGTAATGTAGATGTGGACAATGTCTTCAAGGGAGAAAAATTAAAACTGGAAAACCAGCAGAAAATCGTAAATTCTCTTAACCAATACTACGAAAACATCTGGAACAGCACCGATATGAGCGGTGGAGTTCTGGTAGCACATGGAGACAATATTCTTTTGGAAAAATACAAAGGCTTCGGCAGAGAGAACAACCAAATGCCTATTAACAAAGACACTCCGCTCCATTTGGCTTCTATAAGCAAACCCATCACAGCGATGGCGGTTTTAAAATTAGTGGAAACAAAAAAAATCAGCCTTGAGCAAAAAGTAAAATCCATTTTTCCGAATTTCCCATATCCTGATATAACGATTCAGCACCTGCTCACCCACCGCAGTGGACTTCCTAAATATGAGCATTTCTTGGAAGAAAATGACATAAAACCTAAAAATCAATATTTTACCAATCAAGAGATATTTGACCTCGTTGCGAAACACAAACCAGAACCTGCCAGAAAGACCGCTACTGGTTTTATGTATAATAATTTCAACTATGCTATTCTGGCGCTTATCATTGAAAAAATCACTGGAAAAACCTATCCAGAAGCGATGAAAGAAATGGTTTTCGCGCCTTTAAAAATGAAAAATACTTTTGTTTTTGAGGAAAAACATATCAATTCTGCTTCGCAGTCTTTTTACCAAAGAAGCAGCAGACTTTATCCTTTAAACGAATATGATTTGATTTACGGAGATAAAAATATCTACACCACTCCACGCGATTTGTTCAATTTTTCAAAAGCGATGTTTTCAAAGGATTTTCTTCCAAAAGAACTGATGGAAAAAGTTTTTGAGCCATACAGCAACGAAAAAAAGGGCGTGAATAACTATGGTCTTGGATTTAGACTAAAAGTATTTGATGAAGGAAAAAAACTAACCTATCACAACGGCTGGTGGCATGGCTCTAACACGGTTTTCATCCATCTGAAAGAATCCAAAACCACCATCATCGCCCTAAGCAACAAGTATTCTAGAAAAATATACGGAACGATGCTTCTTTCCACGCTCTTTGAAGATTTTCCTTTTGAAATTGATAAAGTCATAAATCCAGATGCTGAGACTGCAGATTCCACAGAAGTTTTTGCAGAAGATACAGAAAGGGCAAAAACTCCAAAGAAGAAACCAAAGAAAACTTCTATAGATAGCCTAAAAGCGACAAAAACAGAGGAAATCATACAGAAAACCTCAGAATCTACAGAGGAGGAAGATTAAATAAAAAAACTTATTTTTGTTTCATGAAAAAGATTTTGTTTGTTGCTATTTTTATAGTTCTTCTGAGCGCCTGTGCAAGAGTAGGCTCTCCCGAAGGCGGTGCAAAAGACACCACTCCACCTAAGTTCTTGAAATCCAATATAGATACGAGCAGAGTAAATGTTTCCACCAACACTAGGGAGCTTCGGCTGTATTTTGATGAATATATCAACTTAAAGGAAACGAACAAAAATCTCATCATTTCGCCACCGATTAAAAAGATAAAAAAAATCATTCCTTCTAACCTCGCAAACAAATATATTTCCATAACATGGGATGAAGATTTGCAGGAAAACACGACTTATAATTTCAACTTTGGAAATGCCATCGTAGATAATAACGAGGGAAATGTGCTGCCTTATTTCAATTTTGCTTTTTCTACGGGAAAGGAACTTGACAACCTGTACATCAGCGGGACGATAACCGATGCCTTGCTCATCCCAGGAAAACCCTCCAAACATGGAATTGTAGTGGGACTCTATGCAGATAGTGCTGATTTCAAACAAAAACCAAACTACATCGCAAAAGCTGATGAAGACGGCTATTTTGAGCTAAACTACCTAAGCAAAGGGAAATACAATATCATCGCTTTTGAAGATGAAAACGAAAACTCTGTGTATGATGCAGGTAAAGAAAAAGTTGGTTTCTTAAAGGATAAAATAGATTTAAGTCAAAATTTATCTGGTTTGAAAATGAAAATCTACCCTTCTGAAAAAAACATCAGATACAAAGAAACTACGCCTGTGAGTGGAGGAATGCTGATGGTATTCGAAGGAAATCCAAAGAAAGTAGATATAAAAAGCATAAGTAGTGAACTTACTGATTACCAAGCAACTCACGCCGAAAAATCTGATTCTGTGATGGTCTGGGTGGGAAAACAAAACGCCCTAAACAGCAGAACGCTCACACCTCTGAAAATAAGCTATAATGCTGATGGTAAGGAAGATACTATTTCTGTTTCCTATAAAACCAATGAAAAAGATGAACTGACCTTAGCCAATAGCAGAGGCGGGCAGCTTCCTCCTGAAAAAGATTTTGTCATTACTGCTAATATGGCTTTGAAAGAGATAAATCCTGCTCTGTGGGCGCTGAAAAGCGACAGTATTAGCCAAAAATTTGAGGCTAGAATTTCTGAAAAAAATCCAAAGGAAATTATTATTTCATCAGACTTTAAAACTGGAAAAAAATACTCACTGAGCATCCCGAAAGGAAGTGTTCAGGGGTATTATTTCCAAAATCCAAAGGCTTATATTTTCAATTTTGAAGCTGATAAAGCCGAAAATTACGGAAGTTTAACTCTAAAAATAGAGAACCAACCGAAGTCTTATTTTTGGATACAACTAATTGATAGCGAAGGAAATGTAAAATACTCTCAATATACAAACAAGAACGAAATCCGTTTCACAAGCCTTGACCCAGCCATTTATTACGCCCGAATTTTAGTGGATGATAATGGTAACAAATACTGGGATAAAGCCAATTTCTCTGAGCAAAAATTTGCTGAAGAAGCCTTTGTATTTGAGAAGAGACTGGAGGTGAGAAAATTATGGGAAATCGTGGAAAATTGGGTTTTGGAATGATTTTTTCATCATTCCTTGTTCAAAAATTAAATTTTTAAATTATGAAGAAGTTTAGTCAATTATTTTTAGTTTTAATTTCAACTTTCGGTTTCTCTCAATGCGAAATCACAGGTAAATCCTCATTAATAGTAGGAGAAAAAAGCAGTTATAGCATAAAAAAAGATGCGCAGTGCAAAGAATGCTACCGATGGACATCTGAAGGCAGCATCGTGGTGGAAAGCGATAATAGGCTGGATTCCGTGGAAATCATGCCTGTAAATGCAGGAAATTCCACACTTTCCGTGCAGTATATTTCTGAAAACGGAAATATCACAAAATGTAGTAAAGATATCAGCATTCTTGCTAAGGAAAATTTGGAAGAAACTCCAGCCGAACCCACTAAAAAAGGAGATTGTGATATAGATGTAACAAACTATGAAACTAGGAAAATTTCTAACGACAGATTAGGGTTTTTCAGTAATTCCAGCAAAGATTTCAGCTATACTTGGGAGGTGCTCTATAAGAATGGGCAGAAACAATATTCCACAGAAAAAGCGCCACAATTCAGCTATTCTAAAGACAACCAAATCGTGACTGTTTCTGTGACTGTGGTTTCTAAATCTTGCTATAAAAAATTCACAAAACCTTATGATGATAATTTTTGGAAGTTTTTCTAAAAATATAAAACCACTGCAATGAAACTATACATCATCAGCGGGTTGGGCGCAGACAGAAGTGTATTTGAATACATTAATTTCCCATCAGAAATGGAGCTTCATTTCATAGATTGGCTCGTCCCAGAGCAGGATGAGGAATTTGACCATTATGTAAATAGAATGGCCGAAAGCATTAATCCTGATGAGGATTTTTGTCTGCTCGGCTACTCCTTCGGTGGAATTATCGTGCAAGAAATTCACAAAAAAATTCCAGCAAAAAAAGTCATTATCCTTGCCAGTATAAAATCGCCTTCAGGAAAATCCAAACTAATGGAGATAGGGAAACGCTCTAAACTTTACAAAATAATCCCAACTTCGGCATTTAACGAGAAATCCTATAGTTTTTATTCTTTTGTAAGGCATCTTTTTGACCCGAAAAACCCAAAAATTTTAAAATATTTTAAGGTCAGAAATCCTTATTATATCAAATGGAGCATAGAAAAAATCCTTGACTGGGATGCAAAAGAAAACCCTGAAATCATACAAATATCCGCGGATAAAGATATCGTTTTTCCTATCAAAAACTCAAACCCGAACTATGTCATCAAAGGAGGAACACACCTCTGCCCTGTCACAAAAGCAAAGGAAATTTCTGCGATTTTGGAAAAAGAATTTGGAGGATTATAAAAAATTAAACTCAAAAAATGATGAGCACAGAAAACCAAATCCCATCCCAAGAGTGGCTGAAAAAGTACGAAAAAGTAAAATCTATTCTCGCTCCGCCCGTTTCTTTTGAAGAAATTTACTCACAAAAAGAGGCTTTTGGGAAGAAACTTTTTATCCTAAATATGGGAGAAGTCCATTTTCCTACGGGAGAAATTTTGGTAAGAGACCCTTTGTATTTTCTTCATCGCGACCAGCTTCCTTATTTTCGAAAAGTTCCAACAGGAAAATTTCCACTTAATACATTGGTTGTAGAAGCGGAGGAAGGCCTCTACTATTATGTTTCTACACGAGTAAAATTTAGTAACAAAAAAGCAGTCAGCTACACTGAGGCTTTGGTCGGAGATGAAAATCTGGATGATTTGGAAGATGGAAGTTTCTTCGGATTCTTTGCTGATGCAGGGCTGGCAACTATAGTGGATGTAAAAACCCGTGATGCCTTCTGTGATTTTCGGGAAGAATGGTATAAAGGACAGCCTAATGATACCAATATCTGTGATAAATTTTTCGCTGAAGAATTTTCAAAAAATTACAAGGAAAATCCTCAGTTTCAAAGAGAAGGAGGCGAATGGATTAACTTCAAAATTCCAAATACAGACCTAAGCGTACCGATGATACAAAGCGGCTTCGGCAAGGGGCAGTATCCTGTATATTTCGGATATGATGAAAACAACAATGTCTGCGAAGTTGTTATAGAATACTTTGATTTAGAGCTGACTTTTGGGCAGGAAGAAGAATAACTTTATTTTAAATCTAAAAAATTCTCCTACAGATTTTCTGTGGGAGTTATTTTATTTCCGAATCTTCATAATTTTTCACTGCTCGTTCCAGTGTGTTTTTTATTCTCATTTTCAGTCGGTTTGGTTTATGAACTGTGATATAATCACCAAAGCCTAAAATAACTCTTTCCAACTCAAAATTCAGCTGAACTCTTATCCTGAAATATGTTTCGCCATTTTTTTCTTCCAAAATCTCCTGCGTGTGATGAAAAGGCTTGGTTTTCACATATTCTGCATGAGTCCCTTTTATTGAGAAAACCACATTCTGCCCTCTTTGTTCTGGCGATGTCGTTACGCCGATCACTTCAGAGAAAAATCTATCGGCATTAAATTCCCGCTCCCGAAAAGGAATATTTTCCTCTATCTGCACGCTTATTATCCTATCAAGTGCAAGGTTCAGAAGTGCATCTCCATACCAGCAGATGAGGAACCAGCGGTTATTATATTCCTTCAAAAGTTGTGGAAAAACGATGTATTTTTTCTCTTCTCTTGCCTTAAAACTTTTATAAACCAATCCCAGTGTCTTCTTATTCAAAATCGCATTGTACAGAATATCAATATATTCCAAACCTTTGAGCCGCTCATTTTTATCTAAATGAATAATGGACTGCTGCTGCGCAGAATGCACCGTGTTTTCCAATTTCTGAATAACGCCATTCAGATCCTTAAACATAGAAAAATCCTTAAACTGCTTCAAAATCTGCACGGCATTATTCATGGCTTTTAGGTCGCTTTCGTTTACTGCAATGTTATGAATGCTGTATTCTGGGTCGCTGTATCGGTAGTATTTTCTGTCATAGACCTCTATCGGTGCTTCGTAGCCGAATTTCTCACTGCGCATATTCTGTATATCGAGCTGAATGGTTCTTTTGCTGACATAGGCTTCCTTCCCTTCAAACTCAAAAAGAGCCTCAGAACACTCCTCTATCAGATCCTCCAGCGTATATTTTTTATACTTATTTCTAAGGCATCTGTCAATGGTTTTATAGCGAATAAGGGCGTTTTTATTTGAAGACATTTTAATTTTTTTTACAAAATTATCAAACTTTTTTAACTACGCAAAAAGATTGCGCTTTTGTGTATTTACTTTGCATCATCAAAATGAGACATCATGAAAGTTACAGGAAAAAATATTATCAACTGGGGATTCCGCCAAGGGAAATGGTTCGGGGAAGCCTTGAAGACCATCAATGAAAACGAATGGGAAGAAGCTGAGATTTTGGAATACTTGGAGCAGTTCAGACTTCCAGACCCTATTCCTCTGAAGAGAACACCTGCTGATTTTGTGGTTAATATTCATCCTGAGAATGAATTAGAAGAAGATAATGTAAGCAAAGTAATCGCTACCATGAAGAAGCTGATGAAAACGCCAACTCTGGAAAAAGGCGCTTTGATGCCTGATGCCTGCCCTACGGGTAAGGAAGGAATCATCCCTGTGGGAGGCGTGGTGGTCGCTAAAAACGCCATACACCCAGGATTTCATTCGGCGGATATCTGCTGTTCTGTGATGCTTACTGATTTTGGGAAAATAGATCCTAAATTAGTTCTGGACGCCGCCCACGATTCTACTCATTTCGGGTATGGAGGCCGCCCAAGAGGTCAGCAGATAGCGATGAGCAAAGAACTTATAGAAGCTTTTGAAAAGAATTTATTCCTAAAAAAGCCCGAACTCATCAGCACAGCCAGAGATTGTATGGGAACGCAGGGAGATGGGAATCACTTCTTATTCATTGGAACTTCCATGAAGACAGGAAATACGATGATGGTTACCCACCACGGTTCCAGAGCTGTGGGCGCAGAACTCTACAAAATGGGACTAAAAACAGCCAACTATTTCCGTAGAGATATTTCACCTGATACTTTGGAGGAAAATGCATGGATTCCTTTTGATACAGAAGAAGGACAAGCCTACTGGGAAGCGCTGCAAATCATAAGACAATGGACAAAAGAAAATCATGAAGCGATTCATAATTTGACTTTGAAAAAACTTGGAGTAGAGATGCTGGATAGATATTGGAACGAACATAATTTCGTTTTCCGAGAGGGAGATTCATTTTATCATGCCAAAGGTGCTACGCCTTTAGATGCTAAATTCCTTCCTGAGGACAATGAGCTAAGACTCATTCCGCTAAATATGGCGGAGCCTGTCCTCATAGTGAAAGGAACTACCAACGAGCGAAACATAGGATTTGCTCCACATGGAGCAGGGAGAAATTTCAGTAGAAACGAGCATAAAAGAAACAAAGCCCACCAGACAGATGAGGAAGTTTTTGCTGAGGAAACGGCAGGGCTGGATGTTAGATTTTTCTCTAATGAAATAGATATTTCGGAACTGCCATCCGCCTACAAAAACGCACAAAATGTGAGAAAACAAATTTTAGAATACAACTTGTGCGAGATAGTAGACGAAGTCATCCCTTACGGATGTATCATGGCTGGAGATGTAGAAAAAAATGCTCCTTGGAGAAAAAAGAAGAAAAATAAAGAATTATAAATAACCGCCACCTATTAAAAATTGAAAATAGCCAAATAGGGAATTGCGGAGCATATGATGCAGGGTTATTTTCTGGTAATGTCTTCGGACTTGGGGGTTCGAGTCCCTCTTAATCAGCTGCTTTACACAGCCTAAAACAACAAAAGGAGCTGCGGAATTTCGGTTCATCAGGGATAAAGTCTGCAAAATGAAGGATACCGTACAATATTGATACTCAATTTGTTTTCCCTTTATTCTTGTCAGCCGCTCCTTTTTAACTTTAAAAATTTAGAAAAAATGGGAATATTTACAAAAACTTACGAAGTGATGCCTTTTTACCAAGGTTTCCTTTTTAGAAACAATACTTTTGAAAAGCAGTTAAATGCAGGTTTTCACGAAATTTATGATTGGAAAGATAGAACCAAACTCTATCAAATCCCTCAAAAATCGCAGCTAATCACGGTGACTAACCAAGAGATTTTGACCAAGGATAACATCGCCCTTAGATTTTCTTTTAATATTATCTATAAGGTGACTGATGGTCTTAAACTACTGGAAAACACGATGATATACGAATACCATATCCTGAGTGATGCAGAGCATAAACTTCAAAGCTTAGTTCAAATTTATTTCAGAAAAATGATTTCCCAAATAGAGAGCGAAGCTTTGAACGAAAAAAGAGCCGAATGGACGGATTTAAAACCTGAAGAAATTCAAAGCAAAACGGATGAATTCGGCGTGGAAATAGAAAATATCCAAATTCGGGATATTACTTTTCCGAAGAGTATTCAGGAATTATTTGCAAGACATTTGGAAGCGAAAATCAGAGCAAAAGCTGATTTAGAAAACGCCAGAACGGCGGTAGCTACTGCAAGAGCCTTGAAAAATGCTTCTGAACTAATGAAAAATGATGAAAACATCAGATTCTTCCAAACCTTGGAAACTATTACGAAAATAGCAGAAAAAGGGAAACATACTTTTATGATTGGAGATATCCATCAAATTGCGAAGTAATTTCACAAAAAAACAGCTCAAAAATGAGCTGTTTTTTTGTGAAATTTTATTTTTCTACTGCGAATGCCGATACTACAGTTTGTTTCTCATCCACAGCATTAGGATTAGAAACCGTAATTCCATATTCACCAGGTTCTAATGTCACTGATGGCGTTATGATGTAAGAACTTTTCCCATATCTCTTTGCTGAAAAAGATACATAATTTAAATTATTAGTCTTTGTAGCTCCAAATGTATTTGTAGATGCTACTTCAACTCTACGATATTTAGGCTTTGATTCGAATTTAAATATTCTAATAATTGCCAATGGGTCTGTGTTGTTATCAACTGCTCTTACAATGAATTTTACACTCTCTCCATTATTTAACTTAACTGTGGAAAGCATCCCACAATTTGCAATTGTGTTCTATATTTACCTATCCCTGTCAAGATTGCTCCAGTAGATAAAACTGAACGACCTTGACTAATTTGTTTTTCCAATGGAGCTGATGTTTGATTTGCTCTTATTACAACAACCTCTCCAGCAAATTCTGGTTCTTCTACTTCTTGTGCAGTAGCCAATACTGAAGACAATACTACACCTAAAAATAAAAATACTTTTTTCATAGTTTATAAATTATTTAGATTATTTTAAATTTCATATTAAAGCAACTCAATTATTTTTGAGTTGCTTTTTTATTCTTATTAAGCATTCTCCAAAACATAGCTGAATACCAATGGCGCTACGATAGTAGCATCGGATTCTATGATGTATTTTGGTGTATTGATGTCTAATTTACCCCAAGTGATTTTCTCATTTGGAACTGCTCCTGAATACGAACCATAAGAAGTCGTAGAATCAGAAATCTGACAGAAATAAGACCAGAAAGGAACATCATGCATCTCCAAATCTTGGTAAAGCATCGGCACCACGCAGATTGGGAAGTCCCCAGCGATACCACCACCTATTTGGAAGAAACCTATACCTTTTCCAGCGCTGTTGTTTCTGTACCAATCAGCTAGGAAAGTCATGTATTCTATCCCTGATTTCATTGTAGAAGGCTTTAATTCACCTTTGATGCAGTAGCTTGCAAAGATATTCCCCATTGTAGAATCTTCCCAACCAGGAACTACTATCGGAAGGTTTTTCTCCGCCGCTGCAATCATCCAAGAATCTTCTCTCGGAATCTCGTGATACTGTTCTAAAACTCCTGAAAGTATCATTTTGTACATATATTCGTGCGGGAAGTATCTTTCACCTTTGCTCTCTGCATCTTTCCAGATTTCAAAGATGTGTTTTTGTAATTTTCTGAAAGCTTCTTCTTCTGGGATACAAGTGTCAGTTACTCTATTTAGTCCTTTTTCTAACAATTCCCACTCATCTTGCGGAGTCAGGTCTCTATAGTTAGGAACTCTCTTGTAGTGAGAGTGCGCCACAAGGTTCATCAAATCTTCTTCCAAATTTGCCCCTGTACAAGAGATAATTGCCACTTTGTCCTGACGAATCATCTCTGCTAAGATTTTTCCCAGTTCGGCAGTAGACATCGCTCCAGCCAAAGAGATTAACATTTTTCCGCCATCTTTTAGGTGTGCTACATAGCCTTTAGAAGCGTCCACCAAAGATGCTGCATTGAAATGCAGATAATATTTTTCGATAAATTCGGTAATTGGTTTGTTTGCCATTTTTCTTTATTTTTAAATTTAATTATATTTTATATTCTTTTTTAAAATCACGAAATTCGACCCACAGCCCGATAGCAAGGAGTAATGCCAGCACGCCCCAAAATATAGCGAAATAAAGGTTGGTATTATCCGTATCTTTCTCCTTTTCGTATTTCAATGATGATGCTGGATTTATATCATGGACAGATGGATTGTCTT
>CAUQMH010000002.1:0-92168 GCA_963519075.1 uncultured Flavobacteriaceae bacterium | reverse complement strand
GATTTTATGATGGAATATCTCGTCATGATGGAAAATTTGTTGTGAAGAAAATTCCCTGTTCCAGCCTCGAAAGAGTGTTTTCTGGTGTCAAAAGAACCATAGGACTGGTCGGTTCGGAAGTATGGCGTTTCCTCTGGATTTTTGGTGATGATATTTACACTCGCCCCGAAAGCCGCCGCTCCGTTGGATGTACTTCCCACGCCTCTTTGAATCAAGATTTGAGAGGCTGAACTGGCTAAATCGCTGACATTTACGAAGAAAGTCCCCTGCGATTCGCTGTCGTTGTACGGAACACCATTCATCATCACATTGATAGAAGTTCCTGCTACGCCCCGAATTCTGAAATCCGAGTAGCCCACTCCGTTCCCCGTGTCCGATGATGAGAGGACAGAGGTCTGATTTTTGAGAAGCATCGGAAGGTCTTGCCCGAGGTTTTTCTGGGCTAAATTTTCCACACGGATGATTTCTTTGGTGACGGGAAGCCGTTTGGTGAAATTGACAGCTTCTATTTCTTTAACTTTGGCAGAATCTGCCTGTGCGTAGGACATAGAGCTAGCGCATAGCCCTAAATAAATAATTCCTTTCATTCTTTCAATAATTTTTAGTTAAACAATTTTGAGAATAAAAGGATGCGAAAAAATAAGAGAACACAATCGTGCCTAAACACTTCCCTAAACAGCATTACCTGTTCAGGTTCATTGGGTATGATCTCAGCCTTTTACAGCACCCCTTTTTGTTGGCGCAAAGATATTAAATTTAGAATAAAATCTGAAAAATAGTGACATTTAATATCGTAAAATCAAATTCCAAATAAGGGTGTCTACTAATTCAAAATAATATTATACTTTTGCAAAAATTTTTGGTATGGCAAAAAATTTAGTAATTGTAGAGTCTCCTGCGAAGGCAAAAACTATTCAAAAGTATTTGGGTAAGGATTTTGAGGTGAAATCCAGTTTTGGACACATCAGAGACCTTCCTAAAAAAGGCATGGGTATCAATCTGGAAAATTTTACGCCAGATTATGAAATCTCTGCTGATAAGAAAAAAGTGGTGGCAGAGTTGAAAGCAGCAGCTAAAAAAGCTGAAACAGTATGGCTGGCTTCCGATGAAGACCGCGAAGGAGAGGCTATCGCTTGGCATCTTGCGCAAGAGCTAAAACTAAAATCCGAAAATACCAAACGAATAGTTTTCCACGAAATTACTAAAAATGCAATACTAAAAGCAGTAGAAAACCCAAGAGAAATAGACCAAAACTTGGTCAATGCTCAGCAGGCAAGAAGAATTCTTGACCGAATTGTGGGTTTTGAGATGTCGCCAGTCCTTTGGAAGAAAGTAAAACCAGGGCTTTCGGCTGGGCGTGTCCAGTCCGTAGCGGTGCGGCTCATCGTAGAAAGAGAAAAGGAAATCAGAGAGTTTAAGCCCGCTCCTACTTATAAAGTGGAAGGTGTTTTTACCAACCTTGAAAAACAAGAAATTTCCGCAAAACTAAAGAAAGATTTTACCAAAGAACAAGATGCGGAGAACTTCCTAAACCAAGTTCAAAACATTGATTTTAAGGTTCTTAATGTAGATGTAAAACCTGCGCAGCGTTCGGCATCGGCTCCTTTTACTACTTCTACATTACAGCAGGAGGCGAGTAACAGGCTGGGATATGGCGTAACCACGACGATGCGTGTAGCACAAAGGCTCTATGAAGAGGGATACATTACCTACATGAGAACGGACTCTGTGAACCTTTCTCAAGAGGCGATAAATGCAGCTAAAAGCCAGATTATGAAAGAGTTTGGCGAAGAGTATTCTCAGCCAAGAAACTATGTAACCAAATCGGCATCTGCACAGGAAGCCCACGAAGCGATTCGTCCAACGGATTTTGGAGTAAAATCTATCGGAGATGTTCAGCTGAACAAGCTTTATCAGCTTATATACAAACGAACATTAGCCAGCCAGATGACCAACGCCAAGCTGGAAAAAACTATAATAGAAATAGGAAATTCAGAGCTGCCACAGCATTTCGAGGCGCAGGGAGAAGTCATTGTTTTTGATGGTTTCCTTCGTGCTTATGGTATCTATAAAAATGAAGATGAAGAGCAGGAGGATGGAGACAAAATATTACCAAAAGTAAATGTAGGCGAAGCTTTGGTGTATAAAAAAATCACTGCGGTAGAAAAATTCAGCCGTCCAGTGTCTCGTTTTACGGAAGCAGGTTTGGTTAAAAAACTTGAAGAATTGGGCATCGGAAGGCCGTCTACTTATGCGCCTACTATTCAGACTATTCAGAACCGTGAGTATGTAGACAAGCGCGAAATAGAACCAAAGGAACGCGAAATAGTAAAGCTTACTTTGACAAAAACAGGATTAAAAAAAGAAATCCTGACGGAGAAATATGGAGGAGATAAAAATAAATTTGTCCCAACAGATATAGGAATTGTCGTAAATGACTTTTTGACAACTAATTTTAATGAAATTTTGGACTATGGTTTCACTGCGAAAGTGGAGCAGGATTTTGATGAAATAGCCAAAGGAGAAGAAAAATGGAAAGATGTTCTCAAAAACTTCTATGGCAGTTTTCACCCAAAAATAGAGGATGTAGGCGAGAATGCGCATAGAGCGACAGGAGAGCGACTGCTGGGACAAGACCCTAAAACAGGCAAAAATGTTTATGCTCGAATTGGGCGTTTTGGGCCGATGGTTCAGATAGGAGAAACAGATAGCGATGAAAAACCTATTTTCGCATCACTGATGGCGACTCAAAACATTGTCACCATTACTCTGGAAGAGGCATTGGAACTCTTTAAAGTGCCATTTGATTTACAGGACTACGAAGGAAAAACCGTTACGGTGGGAGTGGGGCGTTTTGGACCATATGTGAAATGGGGCGAGGCATTCATCAGCCTTCCAAAGGGAGAAAATCCGCTTTCGGTGGATTATGACAGAGCTGTAGCTATCATAGAAGAAAAGAAAAAGGCGGATGCACCAGTGGCCTCTTATAAGGGAGAGCCTGTTACCAAGGGCGTGGGAAGATTTGGGCCGTATCTGAAATATCAGGATATCTACATCAATGTGCCTAAAAAATACGATTTTGAAAATCTTTCCCAAAAAGAAGTCGAGGAACTTATAGAGGCGAAGCTCGATAAGGAAGCCAACCGCTATATCCAGCAGTGGGAAGAAGAAAAAATATCTATAGAAAATGGGCGATGGGGGCCTTTTATAAAATTTAAAAAAGCGAATTTCAAGATTCCTAAAAAACAGGATGACACTAAATATACGGCAGAGGAACTGAAAGAAATTTCCCTAGACCAAGTAAAAAAGTGGATTTTGGAACAGGACAAAACAGTTTTTGCAGAGAAAAAAACAGTAAAGAAAAAATAATGAAAAATGAGAGGAAAAGGTAATGAAATATTTTGCCTTTTTCTCTTATATTTTGTGTAAAGGAATGGATTTACAAGACATTTTTATAAAGCCAGAAAAAATCAGTTGTGAGCATTGGCAGCTGGGAAACACTATTTTCAATGAAGTTCAGGAAAATGGAGTGGTGCTTATTTTTTGTTCCGATGAAAGAGGGAGCGGAGGAAGTGCTGAGGTAAAGGATTTCAGTAGGCTTAGAAAAGAATTTTATGCTTTGTCATCATTTGATTTTGAAGTTCCTATTTGTGATTTAGGAGAGCTTATTTCAGGCAAAACTCAGGCAGATACGCGATATGTTTTGGAGGAAATCCTGACATTTTGTTATAATAAAAATGCAGTTCCAGTTGTCATTGGAGGAAGTGTGGATTTGTCTTACGCATTATTTTCAGCGTTAAATTTCCATCAGAAAGGCATTAATTATGCTCATATATCTAATGTTGCTTCTCTTTCAAACGAAGGGGAAGAGATTTCGGAGGCGAACTATTTACACAAGATTTTAACGAAAAAAGAAGCTTCTTTGCGAAATTTTCATCTTTTGGGTTATCAAAGGCATTTGAATGAAATCGCTTTATTAAAGCTGATGAAAGAAGTGGATTTTGATGTCCTTCGCCTTGCCGATATGATGAATACGACGGAGAGGGCAGAGCCTTTTTTCCGCAGGGCAGATATGGTTACACTCAACTGTGATGCTGTGGAGAGTTTTACAGATACTTTTTCTACAAATCCGCAGGTAAATGGGCTGAACCGCCGCGAAATCTGTGCCTATATGAAAGAAATAGGGCTGAGCGAAAATCTGAAAACAGTCGGGGTGTTTAATTTTAATGCTGATTCGGAAAACCCTCTGAATCATCAGCTTATGGCACAGATGCTTTGGTATTTGATAGAAGGAATAAATATCCAAAGGACGCATCCAAAGGAGCGTAGTTATGATACTTTTGTGGTTTTGATAGACAATAGGGAATTTAGTTTTAAAAGAGATACTTTCAGTGGATTGTGGTATTTTGCGAAGGGAAATGATGTGAAAAAATGGATTCCTTGTTCCCGTGAAGACTACGAAAACGCGAAAAGAGGCGAACTGAATAAAAGGTTTTTAATTTAAGATTATGAAGAAAAAGATTTACCGTATTTTGTTGATATTCATATTGTTTTTAGGAGTAACAACAACATTATATATGTACAGAAAATTTTCATATGCGGAGAAGCAGGAATATTATCCAGTTCAGGATAATTCTAAGAAAGATAGTATATTGAAAATTGGAATTATTGGCGACAGCTGGGTAGGGCGGACTGATTTGGATAAAAAAATGCAAAAATTCTTTTCTGAAAAAGGAATTGAAGCAGATTTTATTGCTTTAAGTCATCCTGGAGCGTCTTCAAAAGAGATTTATGAGGATATGTTCAAGGAAAAAAATGAAGAATTTTCATCAAAATTTGTCATAGAATCCAAGCCAGATTATTGTATCATCATTGCAGGAGTGAATGATGTAGCAAGGCATATAGGAAAGAAATATTATGCAGATCATATGGTTTTGATTATAAATACTTTACTGCATTATAAAATAAAACCTATTATTGTAAAAGTGCCTAATTTTGGGGTAGAGGATGTGCAGGAGTACAAAAATATATTTAGTAAGTATACAAATATTGTGTCTGAAGCGATTGATGGTGGAGAGGTGAATGATAATAATGTGTCTACATATAGAGAGACACTTAATAAAGAATTAAAAGAAAATGATTTGTTAGATAAAATTATACTTTTTGATTCAGATAAAATCAATAAAGATTACAAGAATAACAAGAATTTGTTCACTGATCCATTACATCTTAATGAGCAAGGATATGAAGTTTTTATTAAGGCGCTGTCAGAAGATATCATTGAGGAAATAAAAAGAAAAAATGAATGAAATAGAAAAACTAAAAATCATTTTACTATATCATGAAGTGAGTGATGATATTACCGAATCAGGTTTTCAAAATCGGGATAACCTTCCTTATATTCATAAGGTTAAGGATTTTGAGAGAGATTTGGAAATAGTAAAAAATCACATACAAAGAACAAATGAAGAAGTAATTTTTACCTTTGATGATGGAGGAATCAGCAACCTTCGTTCAGCGGAAATGCTCAGTAGAGAGCAGATGAAAGGTTATTTTTTCATTACAACTTCAAAAATAGGAAAGAAAGGGTTTTTGGCCTCTGATGATATCCATAAGATTGCTGGTTATGGGCATAATATAGGTTCGCATTCTCATACACACCCTATGATTTTCAAGAGTTTGTCTTATAAACAAATGCTTGGAGAATGGAAAACTTCCAAAGAGATTTTAGAGCAAATATTGAGTAGAGAAATCATTTCTTGTAGTATTCCAGGAGGAGACAGTGATAAAAAAACATACGAAAGCGCTTGTGAGGCGGGATTTACACAGATTTTTGATTCAGAGCCGATAGTTGCTGTTCGTAAGATGAATAATTCGGAAATATTAGGAAGACTAAGTATTAAGAATGATGTGACAGGAGAGGAATTACAAAAAATATTAAGATTAGAAAATTTATCTAAATTGCAGAAAATTAGAAAACTAAAAAAAATAATAAAAACATTGATTTTTCCTTTACATCAATATTTACAAAATAAAAAAAACGAGGTTTCGTATTAGAGTTGTTTCTATCAAAAAAACTAAATGACATGAAGAAAGTATCCATCATTGTTCCTGTTTATAATGTAGAAAAGTATCTTGCAAAATGCCTTGATTCGCTGGTGAATCAGACCTTGGAGGATGTGGAAATCATTGTTGTAGATGATGGAAGTAAAGATAATTCTAAGCAGATTATAGATGAATTTCAGACCAAATATCCAGATAAAATAAAATCTTTTGTAAAGGAAAATGGAGGGCTGAGTGATGCGAGGAATTTTGGATTGGATAGGGCGAGTGGAGAATATATAGGCTTTGTGGATAGTGATGATTATGTCACAGCAGAGATGTTTGAGGAGATGTATTTTCTTGCTCAAAAACATGATGCTGAAATGGTAATCTGTAATCTTCAAAAAGTGGATGAAAATGGAAAAATTCTTCAAAAACTCACTCAGGTTCCCAATATGCCAGAGAAAATAGATTTAGCGAAAAATCTTTCTGTTTTTTCGGATTTGGGATATTTTGCTTGTAATAAACTTTTTAGAAAGGAATTATTTGAAAATAAGCGATTTAAAAAAGGAGTGCATTTCGAGGATATACAGTTGGTGCCGCAGCTTTTGTTGAGTTGTAAAACTTTAGCCCAAACTCAGAATTATCATTATCAATACCTTGAACGACAGGATTCTATTACGAAAACCCATACAGAAAAAGGTTTGGATTTATTAAAAGCCGTGAAGGATGTGGAAGAAGTGTTCAAAAAATCCCAATATTCCCATGAAAAGGACGCACTGAAGGGGTTTTGGATATTCGAGGTGGTTTATTCTTATTTAGCATATTTGGCTTTTGTTAAAAATGATAATTTATATCGAAAAATGTCAGCAGAACTGAGAAAATTCGTAAAGGAAAGAAAAATATCTTTGATAGAAATTCTTAATTATGAGCGGTTTGGTAAGAATTATCTCGTATCTTTGCCAATTAAGAAAAAAGTATATTATTTATTGTATTTTTTGAGGCAGGAATGGCTTTTGAGAAAAATACTGAAATAGAGAAAAGATGATACATTTCCTACACCCTGTTTTTACAATACTTACAATAGTTCTAGTGATTTATAGCTTCTTAGAGGTGAATAATTACAAGAATTATAATTCTGTATGGGTGGTAGTTGCTTTTTTGACAATACTGATTGGGTTAAGGTTTTGGATAGGGGCAGATTATGGAATTTACTTTAGCGCATATCATGATCTTGGAAAAAAGTTAGATACACCAGATATCCTTAATATTGTCATTGAAGGAAAAAAACAAGTACATATGGAATGGTTGTATTTGTTATTTGCAAATATTACATATGAGGCAGGTTTCTCATTTTATATATTTACTTTTATATTAGCAATTATTTCTATTACAATTAAATATAAAGCCTTTACTGAACATGCTGTATATCCAGCATTTGCGATGTTGTTGTTTATGTATCCTACATTACTTGTCTCTGATGGGGGGCAAATGAGGCAAGGGATAGCCATGGCAATACTACTTTTTTCTTTTAGATATATTAAGGAGAGAAAGCTACTCATGTTTTTATCCATAACCTATTTAGCTGTAAGTTTTCATACATCAGCAGCAGTTTTTATTATTGCTTATTGGATCGTATTGATTCCTATGAATTCTACTCGAATTTTGATAGTTGTCTTAGTGTGTATGGCATTATCTCCATTAAAACTTTATCAGTATGTTTCGTTATTGGATTCTTTTGTCTCTACAGGGGTTTATTCTGGTTTTCAATCTTATGAGTCATTGGATATAGAAGAAACATCTGTTCGTTTCATTAAGTTATCAGATTTAATTTGTATATTGTATACCTATTTTTTGGTTACATATGATAAGGCAGCATGTCAAAAAATTCCATATTATGAGTATATGAGAAATATAGGAGTTTTGGGTATTTGTTTGTATTTTATTTTTAGATGGAATGAGATATTTTCATCAAGATTGGTAGCCAATTTTCTTATTTATATGCCTATGGTATTGGTAAATGTAGTTGCAGCTGTAAGTAATGATAGGTTAAGAAAGTCACTACAATATGTACTTTTGGTATTTGTTGTTTTTCAGTATTTTGTATATGCAAATCAGCATGGGCTGAGAACAGGATATACAATGGAATATAGAAATATTTTATGGTCAGAATAAAAATATTATGGATGAAATAAAACTATTTTTGGGGTTAGAGAGACAGGTGTTTTTTCTTGTGAAGATATGTTTTGTTCTCTTACTTGCTTTTTTGTTAAGCTATAAAGCTATACCAGTAATCATTAGAATTTCAAAGAGTAAAAATCTAATGGATATACCAGGTGATAGGAGTTCTCATGAGTATAAAATTCCTAATCTTGGTGGGATAGCTTTGTTTTATACAATAGGCATCTGTGCGCCAATTTTTGCTTATGAACTATTTGTGCAGTATAGATTCTTGTTTCCTGCATTGGTTATTTTGCTTTATATAGGAGTAATGGATGATATTTTGGTGATGAAAGCCTATAAGAAATTAATTGGGCAAATCGTTATTGCGACCATGATGGTGGTGGGTTCTGATGTTCGAATAAGAAGTTTGTTTGGTTTGTTTGGTATTTATGAATTAGAATATTTTGTAAGTGTATTTTTTAGTATATTTTCATTCATTATACTTATCAATGCATTTAATTTGATAGATGGAATAGATGGGCTAGCAGGAATATTTGCGGTGATTAGTTTTTCTATTTTTGGATTTAGCTATTACCATTTGGGAGAATATAATTATCCGATGGTCATTCTTTGTGTGGTGATTATAGGGTCTTTGTTGGGTTTTTTATATTATAATTTGTCCAATGACTGGCGGCAAAAGATTTTTATGGGAGATACAGGTTCTATGATTATAGGATTTATCCTTGTGTTTACGGCGTTTTACTTCATTGATTTATTTATCAGTAGTGGAGATGCAGTGCCTGTAGGAAGACCAAAATACCATATGGAAACAGCTCCTATTATAGCAGCTGCTATTTTGATTATCCCTATTATAGATACTTTGAATGTTATTATTGTAAGGCTTTTGAATAAAAAATCGCCATTAAGGGCAGATAGAAACCATATCCACCACAAGGTTTTGGATTTAGTTTTTACTCATAAAAAGGCTACAGCATTTATTATCATCTATTACATGGGAATAGTTTTGGTTACCTATTTTCTGCGTCATATAGATATTAATTTATTATTTTTAGTGGTGCTTAGTTTAGGTTTTTTTGGAGCATATTTGCCAAATATTATATCAAAAATGAAGAAATAATAATAAAAATCATATTTTTGTAGAATCAATAATAAAAACGATGAAAAGAAACAACATTTTAGGCCTAGTGGCAGCAATGATGATGATATCTTGTGTGGGAACAAAAGATGTAAAATATCTTCAAAAAAATGAAAATCTGGAAATTAACTCTGAGGGATTAGTCCCATATAATATTCCTGTATATAGAGTTACAAAAAATGATATACTCTCTCTTAATGTAATTACAACTCCTAAGGGAGATGCAGCACAGTTTTATTCTTCATATAATGTTTCAGGAGGAGAAGGTGCTGGAGCGGGAATTTTGAATCCAAGTGTATCAACGACATCTAGCACTACATCTGGGAGTGGCAGCAGTGGAACTATGTCTGGTGGTAATGGGAATTACTATTTCCGAGGGCTGAAAGTAGATTCTAAAGGAGATATAAATGTTTTTGGAATTGGTTTTATAAAAGCTGAAGGAAGAACATTAGAAGATATTTCTCAAGAAATCCAAACTCGTGTAAATGAAAATTTCTTAGGAGGAAAATCTGAGGTAAGGCTTAATTTAGATGGGATAAGATACTATATCCTTGGGGATGTAGAGACCATAGGAATTACGGGTGAGAAAGTAGCATACAAGCAGACACTTACCATTACAGAAGCTTTGGCGATGAATGGTGGGCTAAATAGAACTGTAGATAGAAAAAATATAGTTTTGCATAGAAAGCTTCCAGAAGGAATAAAGATAGTGAAACTAGACCTTACAAGAGAAGATGTGATTAATTCGCAGTATTATTGGCTTCAGAATGGAGATGAGATTTATTTAAATACCAGAGGAAGAAATCTTAATGGATTTGGTAAAGAACCTGTTCAGACTATTGGTACAGCTGTTTCCCTTATTACATCAGCTCTTACGGTATATCTTCTATTTTCAAGATTATAAAATATGATTCCAGGAAAAAATAATAATACACAGGAACAAATCCCCACAGGACAGGAAAAAAGTAAGGTGGGGACTTTCAGTATATTTAGCGTAGAGAGTTTTATTAGGAGGGCTATTAGAAACTGGTATTGGTTTGTAGGACTGGCTGTTTTGGGGTATAGTTTGTTCTATATTTATAATAAATGGTATGTTCAGAGAATTTATGCTTCAAATTTATCTTTGAGTATATCAAGCAGTACAGCAAGTTATTTTACGCCTAATCAATCCATTAACTTCATTTGGGGGCAGGAAGGAAATCAAGATGGAGTGTTCCTCAAAAAAATGGTTTTGTCCAGAAGTCATAATGAATATTTGGTTCAGGAGTTGGATTTATTTGTAGGGTATTCTACAAAAGGACTTCTAAAATCTACTTATTTAGACAAATATGACTCTCCTGTTCTTGTAGAAGTGGATAAGGAACATTTACAACAGGTCAATTATCCTATAACGATTTACCCAAAAGGAAATGGAAAATATGAAATAGAACTTCCAGAGGAAGGGCATTCTACACATTTGTATAGTTACAAAACAGAAGGGTTTAAAGATGTTTCTGCATACGGAAGACCTGCAAATAAGGTTGTTTCAGTTAATCAATGGTATGAGACACCTAACCTACGGTTTAGGCTGGTTCATAATCCAGAAGCAAAGATTAAACTTGATAAAATTATAATCAATTTAAGTACAGTAGACCAAGCCGTTAGATCGATCATTTCTACTATAAATGTAGAATTTGATAAGGAACTAAGTTCTATAATGACAATCACTAAGAAAGGTTATAATCTTCGTGAGACAGTATCTTTCTTAAATCAATCTGTGGAGAAACTTATTGAAAAAAGGGAAGAGGATAAAACCCTTGTGGATAAGAATACCCTTCAATACATCAATGATAATCTCAAAAAAGTTAGGCAAAAATTAGATTCTAGTGCAAACAACTTTAATCAACTGAAAATAGATAAAAGGATGTTCAATGTAGAGGGGAAAGACCAGGAGTTGTTGAAGAAAATTTATGATTTAGAAATAAAAAAAGCTGAACTACTTACAAAAATGAATTCTCTTAATAATATAAGAAATTCTGTAAGTAGAAGTTTGGAAGACCTTATCAATGTTAATAGTGCAGGAATAGAAGATGGAGGTTTTATGGCAACTATTTCGGAGCTTAAAGCATTGTATCTTAAAAGATTAGAGATGTCTACTATCTATACGCCTGATTCTGAGCCTATGAGGGAGATTAACAAACTTATCAGCGAAGCTAGGGGAAAATCTTATGGTAAGTTGAATGATTATTCTTCTGTTTATTATGAACAATTGGCTAAAATAAATGATGATATCAGAAAGGCAGAGCTCGATTTAGTACATTTACCTGATGACCAAAGGAAATATATAGATATGGAAAGGGAATATAAGATGATAGAAACAACCTACAATACTCTACTTTCTAAACAAGCTGAAACTCAACTGAGACTTGCAACAGCTAAATCTGATTTGACTATTATAGATCCAGCAAAAGACTTAGGGCAAGCACCTATTGGGCCGAATGTAGCAATTGTGAAATATGGACTTGTGTTTGGTTTTATGCTTATACCATTGTTGCTGATTTTAGTAACAGAGATATTGGATAACAGAGTGAAATCTATAGCAGAATTATTGGGCGTTGTCAAGATACCTCTTCTAGGTGTTATTGGTAAAAACCTTCATGAGAACAACCTTACGGTACTAGAACAGCCAAAATCATCTATTTCAGAGGCGTTTAGGGGAATTAGGGCAAATTTGAGATTTCTCTATAATGAAGATGGAAATAGCAAGGTGATTTTGGTGACTTCATCAGTAGGAGGGGAAGGAAAAACATATTGTTCCATCAATATAGCATCAGTTCTTGGGCTTAGTGGGAAAAAAACTATTTTGCTCGGAATGGATTTAAGGAAACCTAAAATTTTTGGAGATTTTAAGATAAATAACAAATATGGAATTTCTAATTATCTTTCGGGAGATATAGAAATGCACGAGATTATCAATAAAACTAAAATTCCTGCTTTGGATGTGGCGACTTCTGGACCGATTCCACCAAACCCTTCGGAGCTTTTGATGAGTGACAAGAACAAGGAATTTATAGAATCATTGAAAAAAGAGTATGATTTTATCATTATAGACTCGCCGCCAGTAGGGTTGGTTGCGGACTCTTTTGAATTGATGAAACTTACTGATGCCAATGTATATGTAGTAAGGCATGAATACACAGAAAAACACATGCTTAGAATGGTAACAGAGAAGTATCACGCAGAGGAAATTAAGCATCTTGGGCTTATTTATAATGATTTTGTGTCTAAGCAAGGTTATGGTTATGGCTACGGTTATGGCTACGGTTATGGCTATGGTTACGGTTATGGCTATGGCTATTTTGATGAAGATAAAAACTATGAAGAGCCTACTCTGATCAAAATCAGAAATAAAATCAGAAGTATTCTTGGAAGAAACAAATAAACAAAAAAAGAGCAATGAAAAATTGCTCTTTTTTATATTTCAATATCAACTACATAGCCTTCGTGGTTTCTTATGTTGATAACATTTCCATCTTGGAAACAAAGATATTGTCCTTTTATTCCTTGTAAAACACCACTGAACTTAGGATGTTTGTCCAAGGTGAAAGCCGAAATTTTCTCAGGAGCAATGTAGGGAAAATCTATTTTCCAGATTTTTTCTTCATTGATGGCGAATTTTCTACTTTCTATCGGAAAAAGACTCTCTATTTTATTTCTAAAATCAAGTAAGTCTATTTCTTCTTCATACTCATTTTGGAGCATTTTTCGCCAGTTGGTTTTATCTGAAATGTGCTGTTTCAGAGCAACTTCTATCACGCCTGCTTCGTAGCGGTTTTCGGTTCGTGCTATGGGCAGGGCAAATGTAGCGCCTTGGTCTATCCATCGCGTTGGGATTTGGCTTTCGCGGGTTACGCCAACCTTTACATCGCCAGTATATGCCAAATAGACAATATGAGGCTGAAGTTGAATGTTTTTTTCTATTTCTAAATTTCGCTCTTCCACACCGAGATGAGCAGTGGAAAGCTCTGGTTTTAAGATGGAGTCGCTGGCGAAAGGACTTTCGAAAAAACATTTTTTACAAAATCCCATTCGAAAAACAGGCTCGCTGCTTCCGCATTCTATACATTGATAACCAATGTGTTGTATGCTTATTTTCTTTCCAAACAACTCATTTAGGTGTATGATGTCTCCTGAAATATTTAGGTAATATTGCACAGGCTCGGCAAGTTGAGTTATCATTTTATTGATTTGTCCTTTGAATAACATCTTCTTTTTTATAAATACAAAAATATAAATTTTATGAATAGAAATAGAAAATCATGAAATTACTATTTTTTTATACATTTGCACCCTGAAAAAAAGAAATAATGAAAAGGATATTTGTTTTATTAGGGTTTGTAGGATTGACAAACATTTATGCACAAAAAGGAAGAGTTGGAGTTAATACAGACACTCCTAAATCTACATTGGATATCAATGGTAGTTCAGTAGATAACATAAAAGGTATCTTGATACCAAGAGTAACTGCAGCCGAAACGAAAACTATGTCAGGAGATGCAGATTTTGGAGGACATCAACATTCAGTACTTGTTTATCTTACTGACACTATGCCAACAACGGACCAGACAGGTAAACATGAATATGTAACAGATCAAGGTTTTTATTATTGGTATTCGGATAATACAAATCCAGATAAGGGAAGATGGATTCCTCTTAATGACCTTAGATATGTGGGAAGAGGAAATCATATAACCATGGATGCTGGAAAAAATGGAACTTCACTTCCTGCAGGGAGCAATAATATAGGAATAGGAAAAGGAAGTCTTAATGCCAATACTGGGTCAAATAATATTGCAGTAGGAACTAGTGCTCTTCTGAAAAACACCTTAGGGAGTGGAGCTGTTGCTATAGGTACCAATGCTCTTATAAGAAATACTAAAGGAAAGAATAATATTGCTATTGGAACTAATACTCTTACACAAAATACAGAAGCAGATAATAATATTGCTATTGGTATCACAGCATTAAATCTTAATACAGAGGGAACTAATAATGTTGCTATAGGAGGAGAGGCTCTTACTAATAACAAAAAAGGGAAAAATAATATTGCTCTTGGACCAAATACACTTAGACAAAATATAGATGCAGATAATAACTTTGCTATTGGTCTGAATGCTCTTGAAGCAAACACAATAGGACAAGCTAATATGGCGGTTGGTAATGGAGCTCTTTCACGAAATACAAATGGTGGATATAATATGGCATTTGGATATAATACCATGCCTCTAAATCAAACAGGTTCTTATAATATTGCTTTAGGGTATAATTCTGCTAACCAAATTGTAAATGGAAGTTATAATACTATAATAGGAACAGGAGGTTCATATATAAATAATGGAAATGGGAATATTAGCATAGGAAATTCTGGAGATGGTACAGATACGGCTTCATTAGATAATATCATTGCTATAGGTCATGGCATTACACCTACTACAGATAATACTATCGTTTTAGGAAATAATACAGCAACAGGACCAAAAGTAGGAGTGGGAACTTATACTCCTCAGTCAAAATTAGATGTTAATGGAGACATCAGAGTAGGAGAGACTACAGCACCTTGCTCAACGGCTAATGAAGGAGCTATCCGCTATGAATCTTCATCAAAGAAATTCCAAGGATGTAATGGTTCTAACTGGGTTCCTCTTAATTAAAAAATAAATTTAACAAGCATAGAAGTTTCTTTATTTTTAAAAGAAACTTCTTTTTTTATACTTTTGTATATCTAAAAAATATAAAATGACATATCTCATTACAGGTGGAAGTGGTTTTATTGGTTCGCATCTGACAGAATATTTGCTAAAAAACGGACATTCTGTCATCAATGTAGATAATTTTGATGATTTTTATCATTACAAAATCAAAATAGAAAATACTTTGGAGAGTGTAAATTCTTCAGAAGTTTTTGAGTATAAAGATAAAGAATTTGATATTCAAAATCTTATAAATAAAACAAAATCAAATAATTATCAGTTGTATTATCAAGACATTCGTGATGTAAATGGCTTGAAACAAATTTTTCAAAACCATCATATAGATATGGTGATACATTTGGCGGCTTTGGCTGGTGTGCGCCCTTCCATAGAGAGGCCAATGGACTATGCAGAGGTCAATATATTAGGCTCTATGAACATCTTTGAACTTTGTAAAGAATTTGGGGTTAAAAAAATCATATGCGCTTCATCATCAAGTGTTTATGGAAATAATGAGAAAGTTCCTTTTTCTGAAACAGATAATGTAGACCGCCCTATTTCTCCCTATGCAGCCACCAAAAAAAGCGTAGAAATTATAGGACACACTTACCATCATTTGTATGGGACAGATATGATTCAGCTGAGGTTTTTCACAGTTTATGGGCCTCGCCAGCGCCCTGATTTGGCTATTCATAAATTTACTAAAATCATCTCCGAAAATGGAAAAATCCCATTCTATGGCGACGGAATGACTGCCCGTGATTACACTTTTATAGATGATATTATAGACGGAATTGCTAAATCTGCCCAATATTTAGAGAACAACCAAGGGGTATATGAAATCATAAATCTTGGTGAAAATGAGGTGGTTATGCTTAAAGATATGCTGTCAGAAATTGAGCAGAATTTGGATAAAAAAGCAGTTTTGGATAAATTACCAATGCAGCCTGGGGATGTCAAAAAAACCAACGCTGATATTACAAAAGCAAAGACATTAGTAAAATACTCTCCGAAAACCAACTTCCAAAATGGCATAAAAAAATTTGTGGAATGGTTTTTGAGAAAAAAACATTAAATTTGTAGAAAATTAAAATAATAGTATGTACTGGACATTAGAATTGGCATCTTATCTTAGTGATGCCCCTTGGCCGATGACTAAAGCAGAGTTGATTGATTATGCTATCAGAACGGGTGCTCCGATGGAGGTTGTGGAAAATTTACAAGCAATTGAAGATGAGGGAGAAATCTATGAAAGCATAGAGGAGGTTTGGTCAGACTACCCAACGGATGAAGACTTCCTTTGGAACGAAGACGAATACTAAAAAATAATGACAGAAAGTCTCACAGATTCTCTGTTATATTTATATATAAAAAGCAGAAATATAGTTAAATAAATACAAAAACCAATGGTAAAAACTATTGGTGTAGATAAATTATGAGTTTTTTTAATAAAATTTTAAAAAGCTTTTTGGGAGATAAAAACCAAAGAGATTTAAAGGAAGTTGGTAAAATTGTCGCGAAAATAAAGAAAGTAGAACCTGTAATCAGAGAACTTTCTGATGATGAACTGCGAGGAAAGAGCAGGGAGTTTAGAGAAAAGATAAAAAGTGCGACAGCAGATATAACTACTCAAATAGGGCAGATAAAAGAGCAGATAAAAACCACTGCCAACATTGATGAGAAAGAAGCATTGTTTAGCAAGATAGAAACTTTGCAGAAGGATGCTTATCAGATAGAGGAAAAAGTTCTAAATGAAATTCTTCCAGAGGCTTTCGCTGTTCTTAAAGACACAGGGCGCCGTTGGGCAGAGAATGGACAGATTGTTGTACAGGCTACAGATAGAGATAGAGAGCTGGCAGCGACAAAGGATTTTGTAGAAATACAAGGCGACAAAGCTGTTTGGAAAAATAAATGGAACGCAGCAGGAGCAGACATCACATGGGATATGGTGCATTATGATGTACAGTTCATAGGAGGAGCTGTATTGCATAGCGGAAAAATCGCAGAGATG
Organism: uncultured Flavobacteriaceae bacterium; assembly: GCA_963519075.1. GTDB lineage: Bacteria > Bacteroidota > Bacteroidia > Flavobacteriales > Weeksellaceae > JABCPE02. The sequence continues at coordinate 75,067 of CAUQMH010000002.1, read as the reverse complement.
GCAACGGGAGAAGGAAAAACATTGGTAGGAACACTGCCTATCTATCTAAATGCGCTACCAGGAAGAGGAGTTCATGTGGTTACTGTGAACGATTACCTTGCGAAAAGGGACTCTGCATGGATGGGGCCGCTTTACCAATTCCATGAGCTTACGATAGACTGTATCGATAATCACCAGCCTAATACAGATTCTAGAAGAAATGCGTATGCATGTGATATTACTTATGGAACTAATAATGAATTTGGTTTTGACTATCTGAGAGACAACATGGTAAACTCTCCTGATGAGCTAGTTCAGAGAGAACTAAACTACGCTGTAGTGGATGAGGTGGACTCTGTTTTGATAGATGATGCGAGAACGCCTTTGATTATCTCAGGGCCTGTTCCTATGGGTGATAGACACGAATTTGATGTCCTTAAACCATCTGTGGATAGAGTAGTAGAGGTTCAGAAAAAAGTAGTTTCTACGATTTTTAATGAAGCTAAAAAACTAATCGCACAAGGAAATACAAAAGAAGGAGGATTCAAATTACTCCAAGTATATAGAGGTCTTCCAAAAAATAAACATTTGATAAAATTCCTTTCTGAAGATGGAAATCGTGTTTTGCTTCAAAAAACAGAAGCCCAATATATGCAGGATAACAGCCGTGAGATGCATAAGGTGGACAAGGACTTGTATTTCGTGATTGATGAGAAGAATAACCAGATAGACCTTACGGATAAAGGTGTGGAATATATGTCCCAAGGGAATTCCGATCCTAATTTCTTCGTTCTTCAGGATATAGGGACAGAGATCGCAGAACTTGAGGCTAAAAACCTTTCTAAGGAAGAAGAATTTGCTGCAAAGGATGAATTACTGAGAGAATTTGCAATTAAATCCGAAAGAGTCCACACACTGAATCAATTACTAAAAGCCTACACACTTTTTGAGAAAGATGACCAATATGTGGTAATGGATGGCGAGGTGAAAATCGTAGATGAGCAGACAGGGCGTATCATGGAAGGTCGCCGTTATTCAGATGGACTTCACCAAGCTATAGAGGCTAAAGAAAATGTGAAAATAGAGGCGGCAACTCAGACTTTCGCGACCATCACTCTACAAAACTATTTCCGTATGTATAACAAATTGTCTGGAATGACAGGGACAGCGGAAACAGAAGCAGGAGAGTTTTGGCAGATTTATAAATTAGATGTGGTTGTTATTCCTACCAATAGACCTATTCAGAGAATAGACAAACAAGATTTGGTATATAAAACCAACAGAGAGAAATACAATGCTGTAATAGAAGAAATAGAAAGACTTACGGCTCAGGGAAGACCTGTGCTGGTAGGGACTACTTCGGTGGAAATTTCACAATTACTTTCTAGAGCATTGAGTTTGAGAAAGATACCACACCAAGTATTGAATGCTAAATTGCATAAAAAAGAAGCGGAAATCGTAGCAGAGGCTGGTAAGCCAGGTGTAGTTACTATCGCAACTAACATGGCAGGGCGTGGAACGGATATCAAACTTCAAGACGAAGTGAAAAAAGCAGGAGGGTTGGCCATCATCGGTACCGAAAGACATGATTCACGCCGTGTGGATAGACAGCTTAGAGGTCGTGCAGGTCGTCAGGGAGATCCAGGAAGTTCTCAGTTCTATGTTTCTTTGGAGGACAATTTGATGCGTCTCTTCGGTTCAGAGAGAATTGCAAGAATAATGGATGGAATGGGACATAAAGAAGGAGAATATATCCAAAGTTCTATTATCACAAAATCTATCGAAAGAGCTCAGAAAAAAGTAGAGCAGAATAACTTCGGTATCAGAAAAAGATTGCTAGAGTATGATGATGTGATGAACAAGCAGAGAGATGTAATCTATAAGAGAAGAAAAAATGCTCTCTTTGGAGACCATCTGAAGTATGATATAGAAAATATGATCTATGATACCGCTGCTGCTATCGTATCACAAACTAAACCAACAGCTGATTACAAAACATTTGAGTATGAAGTAATCAAGAATTTCACTATGGAAGTGCCTGTTTCTGAGGAGGAATTTAAGAATAAACAAGTATCAGAATTAGTGGATATTGTTTATCAAAAAGCATCCGAAGATTACAAAATGAAACTTCAAGTGTTGAAAGAGAAAGCATTCCCTATTATTGAGAATGTGTATAATCAGCAAGGTTCTTTATTTAAGAATATTCAGGTGCCATTCTCAGATGGACATAGAATGCTGAACATTGTGACAGACCTGAAAGAAGCGTATGAAAGCCATTGTGATAGCTTAATTACAGATTTTGAGAAGAATATTTCTCTTGCGATTATCGATGAAAACTGGAAATTGCATTTGAGAGAGATGGATGATCTTCGCCGTTCTTCACAAGGTGCTGTTTATGAGCAGAAAGACCCGCTGGTAATCTACAAACAGGAATCTTTCCATTTGTTTAGCGAGATGGTGGATAATGTAAATAAACAAATCGTTTCATTTTTATTTAAAGGTGAAATGCCAGTAAATAACAATTAAAACAATAAAGAGCAGCTGAATTTATGGCTGCTCTTTTCTTTATAAAATGAAATTACCAAAGTCAGAACTCAGAAAAATCTACGCAGAAAAAAGAAAATCCATGTCTTCTGCAGAGGTGGAGGATTTGTCCGAAAGTATTTTTAAACAGTTTTTAGGAACATTTGATATGTCAAAAGTCAAAAATGTGCATATTTTCCTTCCAATTAAACAGAAAAATGAAGTTTCTACTTGGGATTTTATCAAATATTTTTGGGATAAAGGAATATCGGTATTTGTTCCTAAAATGGTACAAAACGAAATAAAGACTATCCAGCTGAAACCAGATACACTACTGAAAGAAAATAACTGGGGAATTCTAGAACCAGAGGATGATTTTGTGGAATATATTAAGTTTGATATTGTTATAACGCCGCTGTTATATTGTGATAATCAAGGAAATAGAGTCGGCTATGGTAAAGGCTTTTATGATATGTTTTTCTCAAAAACAGACCACAACGCCCTAAAAGTAGGAGTTGGTTTTTTCCCACCAACAGTATTGATATCAGATGTTTCTGAGCAGGATGTTCCCTTGGATTACTTGGTAACACCCACAGAAGTGCTGTCTTTTATATCGAAATCAATAAAGTAGAACTTGAATTCTTTCACGAATTTTACAGGAGATTTCTTGAGGATGTAGCTGGCTTTTTTATCAAAAAAGCCAATACTTTTTTTACCTTTTGTGGTGTATTCGACTGTAAAATTAGCGATATTAAGAGTGTCTTTATTGGTAATTTGTTTATCGATATCAAGATTTATAACCCGAATATTTTTTACCCTTAAACTATCCAGCTCAGCAATGAGAGGCTTGGTTTTGATAGAATCTGGTGATAAAAAATAACTGTTGATTTGGTTATAAATCAGCGAATCTACTCCTGTATTTCTATTCCCAGAGGCATAGATGGCAGACAGGTCCAGCAGTTCCTGAATTTTTTGTTTCGTGATGTTATTGATGGCCTGCGCACTATCCATTTTTATGGAAGGATAGGAAGTCTTGTTATGGTGTTTTATTTTATCCAAATCACTCATTTCTTCGGTCTCTTTTTTAGAGCAGGAAAAAACAAAAAGGCATGAAATGATGATGAGAAATAACAATTTAATTTTTTTCATTGTTTTCAATTTTGAATTTAATAGCAATAATCTTTCCATTTTCGATTTTGGTGTCAAGAACCTTGAGGTTTCGTAAGGACTGGGTAGGTGTGGTTACCAGACCGATATATTTCTGTTTACTGAGCGTTTCTACGCCGTATATTTCATTGTCAAATATCTGGTATATCAGAGCATTGTCACTGATTAGGTGATTTAGTTTTTGCTGTCTGTTTTTTATGTGTTCCAGTGATGAATTGTCCTTATCCTTCGTTGAATAATAATAAAGCATAAGTGCATAATCATCTGGTTTTAAGGCAATATGCTCCACCTCTGGTGCATCCTCCAAATTTCTGAAAATTTCTACTTTTTCGTACAGTGGCGTACTCACCTCCATTCGTAGAGTTTTGTCTTTTGTATTGATATAGAAGCATTCGCCAGGGTTTACTTTATAGAGGATAGGAGATTCTTTTTCCTTGATTACTTTTATGTTTATTGTGCTTTGGATAGCTGTTCCTCTGTCTGCATCTGTAAAGCAGAATTGGTAAGATTTTTTAAACAAACCGTCAGAATACAATAAAACTATGATAAATAAAGCCAAAACAGCAGAAGTGATAACCCATATATAGGCTTTTATACTAGAAAATGATGATTTTTTATTGGGTTGGTTTTCAGTGGTTTTTGCATCTAATAAAGATGTAGTGTTTTCTGCTTTTTCTTCAAATTCAGGCTCTGGTAAGGATTCAGCTTCAACTTCAACATCATTTTCTAAATCTGCTGCTTCCTCCTCAGAAAAACTTTTTTTAAATTCATACCAAGACTGGTATCCGATATATGCCGAAAATATATTCAGCATGTCTATTCTTGGCAGTTTATCTATGTTTGTAGATTTGAAATAGGTGTAAAAAGTCTTTTCACTGATACTTCCTTTGACTTTTTTTCTTAAATCTTCTTGGAAATATACAATGTCTATTCCCTTCCATTGAGAAATATCCTCCTCAGAAGGGCTGTGATTCTTCAGATATTCTATCTGAATTTCCTTTTTTAATCGCTCAAAACACTCTAAATCCAAATTACTCAAAACACGAATTTATGTTTAATTTACTGATAATCAGTGTTCTTTATTTGTAAAATATTTTACAAAGATATTACAATTATTTTTCATAGGCAATTTTTTTTCTCGCTATATCTTTGCCCTGTTGATTTGATGTTCAGATTAACAAGTTGAGTCAAGAAATTTAATTTTAACCGTTTAAAAAATTTTTATTATTATGAAAAAGTCATTATTTGCAGCTGCTGTTGTAGCATTAGCATTAGTATCTTGTAACAAAAAAGCTGAAGAAGTAAAAGACGCTGTTGATTCTACAGCTCAAGAAACTGCTGCTGCTGTTGATTCTGCTGCTGTTGCTGCTGTTGATTCTGCTGCTGTTAAAGCTGAAGAAGTAAAAGATGCTGCTGCTGCTAAAGCTGAAGAAGTAAAAGATGCTGCTGCTGCTAAAGTAGAAGAAGGAGCTGCTAAAGTAGAAGCTGCTGCTAAAGAAGTAAAAGAAGAAGTTAAAAAATAATTTAACTCTTAAGAAACAATTAAAGTCTCTCACTAATTTTAGTGAGAGATTTTTTGTCTTAGTATCTCATAGCAGCTTATAGCGACAGCATTGCTTAGATTGAGAGAGTCTATCGTTCCTGCCATTGGGACGATGATGTTTTCTCCTTTTCCTCTCCAAAAATCACTCAACCCAGAATGCTCCGTTCCGAATACAATGGCTGATTTTCCAGTCAGGTTTTTTTGATTTATTCCTTTAGAATCGGTGTTCATTATGGTGGTAAATACCTGAAAATCATTCTTTTTCAAGAAATCAACCACTTCTTGGTTTTCTGCTTGAAAGAAATTCATCCCAAAGAGACAGCCCACGCTGCTTCGGATAACATTAGGATTATAAAAATCTGTTCTAGAATCCGTGATGACAAGGGCGTCTATCCCAAAAGCCTCGCAGCTGCGCAAAACCGCTCCTAAATTCCCAGGTTTTTCTATGCTTTCCAGCACGATGATGGAGGAATTTTCTTTTGATTTAAAATCATTCAGTGAGGTTTCTTTTTCTTTGTAAATACCGATAATTCCTTCGGAAGAGCCTCTGTAAGCTATTTTTTCATAAACTTCGCGAGAAACCAGATGTGTTTTTCCTTTTGGGAAATCTGTCCCGAAAATATCTTCACAAATAAAAAATTCCACCGCTTCAAAATCAAATTTCAAAGCCCTTTCGTTTTCCTGTTTCCCTTCCACAGCGAATATTTTGAGTTTTTTTCTCTCGTTATTTTTAGTGAGAATTTTGGTTAGTTTTTTTATTTTTTCGTTTTGAAGACTTTGTATAATCATGATTTTTTATTCATTGGTTTGTTCAGAATTGTCAATCAAACTCTGTGGAAGTTCTTTTTTGTTTTTTATTCCCAGAGATTTCATCTTTTGGGTCTGCGTGATGAGGTTGTCCCTTCCGCTGTGCAGCTGTTTGTAAGCTTCTGTATAGGAAGCTTTTGCTTGGTCTATATTTTTGCCGACTTTCTCAAGGTTTTCCACAAAATTCACAAATTTATCATAGAGTTTAGCGCCTCTTTCTGCGATTTCTATGGCGTTTCTGTTTTGGTTTTCCCGTTTCCAAAGGTCTGCTATCAGCTTTAAAGAAGTGATGAGATTGCTCGGATTCAGCAGTAAAATTCTTCGTTCATAGGCGTAGTTCCATAGATTAGGGTCGGCTTGCATCGCTGCGATATAGGCTGGTTCGCTCGGGATGAACATCATCACGAAATCCAAGGATTTGTCATAATCATCATATGCCTTCTGAGAAAGCTGCTGAATGTGGTTTTTCACCGAAGCCAAATGCTGGTTTAGTTTTATTTGATAAACTTCTGGGTCGGTTTCGTCTACCAGCTCTGTGAAAGCCGTGAGAGAAACTTTGGAGTCTATAATCACATTTCGTTCATCGGGATATTTTATCACGGCGTCAGGGCGCATTTTCTTCCCTGAAAACTCGGAAAATAGGGCTTTATTATCCTCATTTCGCAGTTCGTATTCTAAGAAATATTCCCGCCCTTTTACGAGGCCGGATTTCTCTAAAATACTCTCCAAAATCATCTCGCCCCAGTTTCCCTGCGTTTTGCTTTCTCCTTTTAGGGCGCGGGTCAGCCTTTTGGCATCTTCGGAAATCTGCTGGTTCAGAGAGGCGAGTTCTTTTACTTTTTCGCCGAGAGAGAAACGCTCTTTTGCTTCTTTGTCATAGGTTTCGTTTACTCGGTTTTTTAGTTCTATTATTTTTTCTTGGAACGGATCCAAAATATTTTTTAGGTGAGTTTGGTTCAGATTCGTGAATTTCTCTGTTTTTTCTTCCAAAATTTTATTGGCAATGTTTTCAAAATGGAGTTTGCTTTCCTCTTGTAGTTTTTGGGAAAGGTTTTTCTGCTCTTCCATGGAGCTTTGCAGGTTTTTGTTTTCTGCCGAAAGTTCAGATATTTTAGTAATATTCTGTAGGTTCTCTTGATTTAGATTAGAAATATTTTGATTTAAATTTTCATTTGTTTTTCGCAGTTCTGCGATTTGTTCGTTTTGGAGATCTTTCTCTGCCGAGATTTTTATAAGCTGGTTTTCAGTAATATTTAATTTTTCCCTTTGACCAGCAGAAAATTCTCTTTCTCCTTTTATTTGTTCTAAAAGTTCATCGATTTTGCCTTCTGCATTGCTGAGTTCAGTTTCTTTTTTAACGAAATTTTGCTGTAATTCCTCAAAGATATTTCGAGAAATTAGAGAAGATTTTAATGCAAAATATACAGCTACACCGCCTATGATGAGACCCAGCGCTAGCCCTAAAAATAGATAAAACATGCCTTAACTTTTTAAACTCCGAAAAGTACAAATAAAGAATTAGAAAATAAAATTTTAAAAAGCATATCTTTGCAAAAATTTTGAAATTCATCAATGACAAAAACAGGAAGAATAGAACTAATGGCACCCGCGGGAGATTTTACTTCTTTGCAGGCGGCTTTGGATAATGGAGCAGATTCAGTGTATTTCGGTGTGGAACAGCTTAACATGAGAGCAAGAGCTTCCATGAACTTTACCCTAGATGACCTCCCTGAAATCAGCAGAAGATGTAAGGAAAAAGGTGTGAGAACCTACCTTACGCTCAATACAATTATCTACGACCACGACCTTTCCATCATCAAAACTCTTTTGGATAGAGCCAAAGCGGCAGACCTTACGGCTGTAATTGCGATGGATCAGGCTGTAATCGCTTATGCAAGGCAGATAGGCATGGAGGTGCATATTTCCACGCAGATAAATATTACCAATATAGAAACGGTTAAGTTCTATGCGCTTTTTGCAGATACGATGGTTATGAGCCGAGAACTCAGCGTTACTCAAGTAAAAAAAATCTGTCAGCAGATAGAAAAAGAGCAGATAAAAGGCCCTTCTGGTAATTTGGTAGAGATAGAAATTTTCGGACATGGTGCGCTTTGTATGGCGGTTTCTGGGAAATGTTACCTGAGTCTTCACTCTCACAATTCATCTGCGAACAGAGGAGCGTGCAAGCAAAACTGCCGTAAAAAATATACCGTGATAGACCAAGAAAGCGGTTTTGAAATAGAACTGGACAACGAGTATATGATGTCGCCAAAGGATCTCTGCACTATCAATTTCCTTGACCAAATCGTAGATGCAGGAGTGAAAGTCCTCAAATTAGAAGGGCGAGGCAGGGCGCCAGAATATGTGGCAACGGTAACCAAATGCTACCGTGAGGCGATAGATTCCATAGCCGATGGCACCTATTCCCAAGAAAAAGTGGCTGACTGGATGAGCCGACTAGAAACAGTCTATAATCGTGGTTTCTGGAGTGGTTACTACCTTGGGCAGAAACTGGGCGAGTGGTCGCCGAACCCTGGTTCTAACGCCACACAGAAAAAAGTCTACATCGGAAGAGGAACGCACTACTACCCGAAGACCAGCATTGCGGAATTCCTTATAGAAGCATTTGATTTGAATGTAGGCGATAAGGTTCTTATCCAAGGGCCTACCACAGGTTCCCAAGAAATGGTAGTAGAGAGCATGATGGTAGAAGGGAAGGGTGACAGCCAAAAGGCAACCAAGGCGGATGTGGTTACTTTCAAAACAGATTTCCGTGTAAGACCAAGCGATAAACTCTACAAAATAGTAAAAAACGATACAATAGCTTAGCATAAACCTCTTCTTTTTGGGAGAGGTTTTTTTATTTTTATTGGGTTATGGAATTTTGTCTTTAGAATTAAATAAAAAATATACGAAGACTTGAATAAAGTCGTAATATACTTCCAAAGTGATCACAAAAAGGAAAACAGAGTAAAGAAATTTTAAAATTATTTATTACCTTCGCGTCAAAAATAAATGGTAATCGTTACACTACAAAGGGAGAAATGCATAGGCTGTAACTACTGTGCAGAGTTCGCTCCTGAATACTTCCGAATGTCCAAAAAAGACGGAAAATCCGTTCTGCTGAAATCCGTAGAGAAAAAAGGTTTCCATACCTTAAAAACACCGATAGAAGACGCCTACGAATCTTGCGAAAAGGCAGCAAAGGCGTGTCCTGTGAAAATAATCTCTGTAAAATCTATCTAAAATATAAGTTTCAAAATATCTTTTTGAGAAATGGAAGTGTTAGACAATGTCTTTTTTAATTCGTATCAGCGCGAGATAGTGGCAACTGCTGTGGTGCTGCTTTTTTCTTTGTTTATTAGGTTTGTGATTTCTACTCTGGTGGGTAGATTTGGGAAGAAATCTGGCTTTTCAAAGCCGAGAATTAGGCTAGTTCTGAAATACATAGATTTTCTGATAAGTATTTTTATAATCCTGACTTTGGTTCCAGTCTGGGGAGTGGAGCGAAAACAGGCGTTTTTCGTGATTTCTTCTATTTTTACCGTGATAGGTGTGGCGATGTTTGCCCAATGGTCTATTTTGAGCAATATCACGGCAGGGATTATTATTTTCTTTTCATTTCCGTTTAGAATAGGGGACAAAATAAAAATTCTGGATAAAGATGCCCCGATAGAAGCCGAAATAATAGACATAAGGCTGCTGTATACACTCCTAAAAACTGATAGTGGAGAGCGGATTTCCTACCCAAATAACCAGTTCCTACAAAAAGGAATAGCCATTGTTAGTAAAAGCTAATATCTGGGCAATGTTCCAGATTTTTTGCTATAAAAACGGTTTTTTGATTTAATAAAATTCCTAATAGTAACTGCACACATGATATTTTTCGTGATTTTAATCGTTTTATTATCTATTATATTCAGGTGGGATATTATAGACAAATTAAAAATAGATAGGAATTTAGCTTATATTATTTTCTTTTTAGTTTTATTGTGTTCGCTTTTCTTTTTTATAAGCAACATAGACTATATAATATTTTTTGTAGCAACTCTTTATGCATATCCTGATATGTTTGTAGTGTTTATACTAAATATTACATGGTTAGGCTTGTTAAGTTTCATTATTTTTTCAAAAAAAGCCAATCAAAAGAAAATAGCAGTAATTCTTTTATTAGTGGTGTCCATTGCTATTGGAGTAATGTACTATTTTGAAAAAAATGGCGAGAAAATTGAGCTAAACGAAGAAATTATTAATAAAAAATAAAACCACCTTTTTAAGTGGTTTTATTTTTTACGCCCTCCAAAAATCTCTATCCAAGCTTCGGTATTGTATGGCTTCGGAGATATGGGCAGGACTGATGTTTTCAGAATCATCCAAATCTGCTATGGTTCGGGCTACTTTTAGGATTCTGTCGTAGGCACGAGCGGAGAGATTTAGTTTTTCCATGGCGTTTTTTATCAACTGCTGGCAGGTGCTGTCCAGATCGCAGTATTTTTCTATTTCTTTGGGTCCCATTTGGGCATTGTAGTTGATGTCCAGATCTTTATATCGTTTGGCTTGTATCTCTCTGGCTTTCAGCACGCGGTTTCGTATTTCTATACTGCTTTCGCCTTTTCTTTTTTCTGCAAGTTGCTCAAACTCTACTTTTTGAACTTCTATATGAATGTCTATTCTGTCCAAAAGAGGCCCAGATAGCTTGTTCATATATCTCTGCATTTCGGTCTGGGAAGAGGTATTATTCGGGTCATCAGGGAAGTAACCCGAAGGACTCGGGTTCATACTTGCCACCAGCATAAAACTCGATGGATAATTCACCGAAAATCTCGCTCTGGAAATCGTTACCTCGCGGTCTTCCAAAGGCTGTCGCATTACTTCCAAAACAGCTCTTTTAAACTCAGGAAGCTCATCGAGGAAAAGAACTCCATTGTGCGCAAGGGAAATTTCACCAGGCTGAGGATAAGTGCCGCCACCCACTAGAGCAACATCAGAAATGGTGTGATGAGGTGAACGGAATGGGCGAATGGTCATCAGTGAGGTGTTGCTGCCCATTTTCCCTGCTACGGAGTGGATTTTAGTGGTTTCCAGAGCCTCTTTCATCGTGAGAGGAGGCAGGATGCTGGGAACTCTCTTGGCGAGCATGGTTTTTCCGCTCCCTGGAGGGCCTACTAGAATGATATTGTGCCCGCCGGCTGCTGCTACTTCCATGGCTCTTTTGGCGGTTTCTTGTCCTTTTACTTCCGAGAAATCATAAGGAAATTCATTGATTTTATTCTGAAATTCCTTGCGAGTGTCTATTTCGGTTTTTTCCAAATCTCTTTCTCCATTGAAAAAGTCAATCACCTCTTTGATGTTTTCTACTCCATAAACATCCAGATTATTCACTATTGCGGCCTCTTGGATATTTTGTTTAGGTAAAATAATCCCTTTAAAGCCTTCCTCTCGCGCTTTTATTGCAATGGGTAAAACGCCTTTTATCGGCTGTAATCCGCCATCGAGGGAGAGTTCCCCCATGATGATGTATTGGTCTAAATTTTCGGCAAGAATTTTATCCGAAGCCGCCAAAATCCCTATCGCGATGCTCAGGTCATACGCAGAACCTTCTTTGCGGAGGTCAGCAGGTGCCATGTTGATGGTGATTTTCTTGCCAGGGAGCTTGTGTCCTACATTTTTCAGGGCTGCCGAAATACGGTGGCTGCTTTCCTTGATGGCATTGTCAGGAAGCCCCACGAGATGATAGCCCACCCCTTGGTCTACATTTACTTCTATCGTGATGGTCTGGGCAGAAACTCCGTGTATAGCACTACCAAAAACTTTGACTAGCATGGCGAAATTAAATTTTGGAAAGATTAATGATTTTTATTTTGTAAATAATCTTGGGTCAATTTATCTAAGAAAACATACAATTTTTCATTCATTTCTGAATAATCAAAATCAAGAATTTCTTCTGGAGACTGCACAAATGGATGAATTTGGCTGAGGTTTAATAAGTCTTTTTCGCTCTCAATCAGTTTTTTGACAACCTCATTCGTCAGTTCCATATGGCACTGGAAACCATAGACAATATCAGAATATTTCACGATTTGTCTTGGACAGCCTTTGCTGGATGCAAGGATCTGCTTATCGTTTTCCAGCCCTGGCATATCATTGTGCCAGTGTCCCACGACCAAAGTTTTCCCAAAATGATTGATTTTTTCATCTTGAAGCCCTTGCCCTGTAAGTTCAATGACAAAGTTTCCTATTTCCTTTTCTGGACTATGTCCAAATTTAAATCCTAAACTTTCTCCCATCAGCTGAGAACCAAGACATACCCCTACAACGGCTTTCCCTGCATCGATGCATTTTTTGATAAGGCTCATTTCTGCTTTTGCATTAAAATATGGGTATTCTTTCATGCTGGTAGCAGGAGATTGTGGGCCGCCTAGTACGATGAGTATATCGATGTTTTCAGCGGAGTCAGGAAGTTTATCGCCTTCAAAAACTTTTGAAAAAGAAATATTGTATTTTCTCTTTTCCGCCCAGTCTAAATAAGCTCCCGCCGTTTCAAAAGTCTCATGTTGAATGAAATGTATATTCATATTTTTATTCTTCTAATAAAGTTTCCATACACTCTTCCAAGCTGTTTTCCCAGTATCTTGGCTCTATGTTGTAGCTATTTTCTATTTTGTCCAGACACATTGTGCTTCGCATAGGGCGTTTTGCAGGAGTGGGATATTGGTCTGTGGTGATGGGATTTATTTTGATTTTACTTTTGGATAGTTCTGCGATTTTTTGCGCAAAATCAAACCAATTAGTCTCGGGATAGTTAGAAAAATGGAAAATTCCATATTCTTTTTCTTCTGTTCGGATGATTTTCATAATCACCTTCGCAAGGTCATTGGCATTAGTTGGCTGTCCAAATTGGTCGGCTACCACATTCAGTTCATCTTTGGTGCTGAATAGATTCAGCATCGTTTTCACGAAATTTTTATTAAACTCAGAATAAAGCCAAGATGTTCTGATAATGATGGTTTTCGGATTTTTTTCCAAAGCAAGGTTTTCGCCTTCTAATTTGGATGCGCCATAAACCCCTAGAGGATTGGTGAAATCATCTTCCGTGTAGGGAAGGTCGGTCTCACCATCAAATACATAATCTGTGGAAACATGGATTAAATCAATGTTAAGCTCTGCACAAGCTTCGGCAAGATATCCCACGCCTTCGGCATTGACCGCGAAAGCTTTTTCTTTTTCCTGTTCAGCCAAATCTACGGCTGTGTATGCAGAAGCATTGATACAGAAATCAGGCTGATAATCAGAGAAATAGCTATCAACTTGGTTTTTATCCGTGATATCCAAAGTATCATAATCTGTGAAACAGAATTCATACTCCAAAGAATAGTCAGAAGCTATTTTGTTCAAACAGTTTCCGAGCTGTCCATTTCCACCGATTACAAGAATTTTTTTCATGAATTATTTATTTAGAGTTCTTAGATAATTAGCTCTTGACTGAAAATCAGTCTGTTCTACTTTGGTTAAGAATTTTTGATTTGCTTGAATGATATCCTCACTCATTACTTCTGATTTTCTAGTTTTTAAATTAAAATGAATGAAAGTACACCAAAGCACAGCGTATATTTTCTCAGTGTCTAGGTCTTTCATGAGAAGCTCTAATTTGCAGGTTCTGTCACTTAGCTCTATCAGTTTGCTGGAAATAATCACTTCCTTGTTGTATTTCACTTCTTTCAGATAGGCTATTTCGTTTTGTATAACTACCCATACACAGCCTGTCTTGTGGGCGTATTCTTCGTGGGTGAATTCATAATGCTCTGCCATGTGGTCTTCTCGGGCATTGAGCATGTAGTCTATGTATCTAGAATTGTTAAGATGCCCCATAGGGTCACAGTCTGTAAATCTGATTTTTGCTTTTGAAAATAGTTCCATTGTAAAGTATTTAGATGTCAAATTTAAAAAAAACCACTCAATATTGAGTGGTTTTGTGTCTTAATTATTAAGAAAATTATTTAAGTCCTAATTCTTTTTTTACTGCTGCAGTAGCATCTGCTCCACCTCTGTAGATAAGTCCAACAGTATTAGTATCAAATACAAAATCCCAACCATTAGCTTTTGCTACTTTTGATACAGCATCATTCACTTTCTTTTCGATAGGTGCATATGCTTCAGCTTGTCTTTTAGCTAAGTCTTGCTGAGCTACTTGAGTCATTTGCTGAATATTTTGTTGCAATTTTTGCAATTCTTGTTCTCTTTCTTGGTTAACTTTTGGAGTTTGCTTAGGGCCTTCTTCTTGGTATTTTTTGAATTTAGCTTCAGCTGCAGTCATTTGCTTTTCGATTTCAGCTTGTTTAGTTTTGCTGAAAGCTTCTAGTTGTTGGTCTGCTTTTTTCTTCTCTGGCATTAGGTTCAAGATTTCTGCAACATCTAGAGTTGCTAGTTTCTGAGCGCTAACTGTTCCGAAAGACATTAAAAACATTGCGAATGCAAATAATAAACCTGATTTTTTCATAACTTTTGATTAAATTTAATATTCTTATTTTTTATTTTTCTTGGAATTATTTTTTTCCTTTTTATTTTCTTTATCCTTCTCTCCATCTTTTGGGTTGTCCCTCATCAGGAGATCCAGCACCATCTTGGTGTAGTCATACCTTTTATCAGTGAATAGTACACTGCTGTCAGAACTTCTATCAAGAATTATGCCTAAATCATTTTTTTCGGCAATAGTTCTGATAGCGTTCCACACTTTTTCTTGGAAAGGCTGAACTACTTTGGCTCTGAATGTGTTGATTTCTCCCTGTGCAGTGAATTTTTCTTTCAAATGAGCCTGCACTTTTTTCTCTAAATCAGCCACTTCTTTTTCCCTTGTTTTCAGCTGTTCTCCTACTAAAAGGATTCTTTCATTATCAAAGAGTTCTTTCTTTTTATTGTAGTTTGACTGTAAGGAGTCCAGCTGCATCTGCCAGTACTTTATCTGCTTATTAAATCTTTCATCAGCTTCCTTGTATTCAGGAAGACTTCTTAAGATAAAATCAGAATCCACTACGCCAATTTTCTGTGCCGAAGATACTACAAATCCCCCAAACATGAAAATTATTCCTAAAAATAATGCGTATTTTCTCATTTTTAAATCTTTTATAGTGATTGATTCATCAAGAAATGAGTCTGCCATCCTGATGGAGAATTAGATGTAGAATAAGGCAGTTTATCAATTCCATAAGCAAAATCAAATCCGATAAGCCCGAATGCTCCCATATAGATTCTCACACCTACACCCACAGATCTCTGTAATTTGAATGGATTATAAGTGTTAAATCCTTTCCATGTGTTACCTCCTTCAGCGAAAGCCAATCCGTATATTTTAGCTGTTTGGTTCATAGAAATAGGGTATCTCAGCTCAAGAGCAAATCTGTTATATAAAATACCACCACCAGTAGGAGTTACATCCGTAGATGTTCCACCAGATGTAGATGGGTCATCATATCCACGAAGCGGGATAAGCTCTCTACCATCATATCTACCGCTGTAGAGTCCTGTTCCTCCCATGTAGAAACGCTCAAAAGGAGGTGCTCCCAGCTGTTTATTGTATCCATGAAGGAATCCCATTTCTGCACTACTTCTTAATACTAACTTACCTAAAATTTCATTATAAGCATCTGCTTTGAATTTTATCTTGTAGTATTCCATCCATCTATATTTATCAGCAGTAGACATAGTGGAATAATCCTTATTATTAAATGATGAATAAGGTGGAGTGAATTTAGCCGACAACTCTATATTAGAACCTGTAGTAGGGAATATAGGGTCATATCCAGCTGAGTTTCTGCTCAAACTTACATTAAATGCAAAGTTGTTCGCTGTACCATGCGTTAGAGTTTCTTCCCCAAAATAGAATGTATAATTATTAAAACTATATCTCTGGTAAGAAAGCCCTGTATAAAGTGAAAAATAGTTATCTGGCCATTCTAGAAGTTTATTGAGCCCAACAGATGCTGATAGAATGTTTAACTTCATAGGGGTACCATAGTAGTCAGAATATTTCACACGAGAGTGGCTGAAACTCACAGACAAAGCAGTAGGTCTCTTGCCGAAAAGCCACGGCTCCACGAATGATGCACTATAAGTCTGGAAATATTGCCCAGCCTGCGCTTGTAGAGAAAGTGTCTGTCCGTCCCCTTGAGGAATTAACTTGTTAAATTTCAAGAATTTTCTCAAAGAGAAGTTGTTGAAAGTTAGCCCCAATGTACCAATGAAAGTGTTTCCACCATATCCTGCCTGAAGCTGGATTTGTGAAGAACCTTTTTCCTCTAATGTCCAATGGATATCCACCGTGTTATCCTGTGGATTTGGTTTTATCTCTTGTCCGATTTTTTGAGGGTCAAAGAACTGCATCCCTGCTAAATCAAAATAAGTTCTTTTGATGTCACTTTTAGAGAAAAGTTTCCCAGGGCGTGTTCTCAATGCACGAAGGATAACATGGTCATGGGTAGTAGTGTTTCCAGACCAAGTAACTTTGTTCCAAGTAGCTCTTTCGCCCTCTGTGATACGGATTTCTAGGTTGATAGAATCTCCCTCCACAGACTTTTCTATCGGAGTAATGTTAGAGAAAAGATAACCACTATTCATGTATAATGATTTCAAATCAGAATCATCATCCTTACCGCCGTCTTCTCCCACTTTTTTATTAAATCCTACAGCATCATAGATGTCTCCTTTTTTGTATCCCAAAAGTCTTTGCAGTGTTTCTGTTGAGAAAACTGTATTCCCGTAGAATTCTATATTTCCGATATAGTATTTTTTACCTTCTTCTAATTTTACTTTGATATCGAAACCTTTGTCACTTCTCGTTATAGTATCAGAAATGATTTTAGCATCTCTGTAACCGAGTGAGTTATAGTAGCTTATCAAATTATGTTTGTCTTCCTCGTATTTTTCTTTTATTAACTTAGAAGGTTTAAGGATACCCGCGAAAAATCTTTTTTGTTTAGTATTTTTAAATCCTTTTTTTCTAAGTTTTTTGGAAGAAATATTTTCATTTCCTTCAAAGTTGATACTCTCTATTTTTACTTTTTTCCCTTTATCAACTTCAATGGTCCAATCTACCAAATTCGGGTCTTCGCCGTTTGTTTTTTCTTGGATATTGATTTTAGCATCTGCAAATCCTTTTTTTATGTATTGTTGAGGGATTTTATTTTGAAGTGTAGAAACTAAATTTTCAGTAATTTTTGTTCCAGGTTTTAGGTCATTTTCCTTGATTAACTTTTCATTTTGGGATTTTTTAATGCCTTTTCCTGTGAATTTAATATCTTTAAGTTCCTTCAAATCTTGTAAAGCAAATCTCAAAACCACCTGTTCTCCATTTACGCTTTCTACATAAACTTCCACTTTTGAGAAAGAGTTTGTGTCCCAAAGTTTTTTGATTGCATTACTGATTCTCTGCCCAGGTATTTCCACAGCTTCTCCTTTGTAGAGACCTGTAAATTTTAATATTTGCTCAGGAGTGTATTTTTTCACACCATCTACAACGATTCCCTGAAGGGTATAACTTCCACTTTGTTTTTCAGAAATCTGTGTTGCATTCTCTTTTTGGGTAATTTGTCCTTGAACCTGAGTTGCAGATGCCATTAGAAGGATAATTGGCAATATTTTAAAATTCATGTGATTTTTTCTTAAATTCTACTTTTACTACTTGTTTTCTAACTGCTCACTTATTTTACCGAACCGGCGTTCTTTAGTTTGATAGTCTAAAATACATTGGAAAAAAGTTTCTTTGGTAAAGTCTGGCCATAAAACATCTATAAACTGCATCTCTGCATAAGCAATTTGCCATAGCAGGAAATTACTAACCCGAACTTCTCCACTTGTTCTAATAAGTAAATCTACTGGTGGAATTTCCTTGGTATATAGATACTGTTCAAAAAGTTTTTCATCAATATAGTTTTCATCAATGTCTCCATTTTTTACCTTTTTACACAGTTCTTTTACAGCATTTAGTATTTCTTTTTGTGAACCATAGCTTAAAGCTAGTGTAAGATTTCCTTTGGTGTTATTTTTAGTAAGCTCCATGATATTATAGAGCTGATTTCTTACATCTTCTGGTAGTGCTTCTAAATCTCCTATGGCACGGATTCTAATTCCTTTTGAAAAAATCTCTTTAGCCTCCTGTAACAATGTAGAAGAAAGTAGATTCATAAGTGTATCTACTTCCTCCGTTGGTCTGTTCCAGTTTTCCGTTGAAAAAGTATAAAGCGTAAGATAAGGAATACCCACTTCATTACAAGCACTGATAGCCTCTCTTACAGCTTTTATGGCATTTTTATGCCCAAAAGTTCTTTCTTTATTTTGTGATTTTGCCCACCTGCCATTGCCATCCATAATGATGGCAACATGCTTGGGCAGATTATCAAAATTTAACTTTTCTTTTACAGATATCATTTATTTTTTATTTACAATAACAAGGTGGTCTTCCAAATGCATAGGAAATACCTATTGTAACAGAGTTTAACCAATCTTTACCTTTACCCTTGTGTCCATCCATATACTGTTGTAGAGCAGTTTCTGCAGCTGCACGGTTTGCAGGAGAAACATTGTATCTAATAGTATGATTCATTTTATCAAGATTACTATAATCAAGATTATCAGTAAATGTATATCTAAACATAGCCTCAGCAAAGATAGCCCAGTTATATCCAAATTTGTATTTTAGACCTAAACCAAAAGGAATACCTAAAGTTACTTTCTTTTTGTGGATGTTTTCACCAGTGTATGTAGTAGAAATCAAAAATCCTCTACTTGATTGTCCTACAGTAGTTGTAAGGTTTGGAGCATCATACATTATTCCAGAAAGCCCAGCGAAAACATATGGACTAAATTTAGTTTCATCCTTCTTTAACTCATCATTGATAGAGAAAAAAGCATATTCAAATAAAGCGGACGCCTCTAAAATATCATTTGACATTTTAACTCCACCTGTATAAATATTGTCAAAGAAAGCTATGTTATATGCTCCCTCAACTCTTATCCCCTGTCTTGGGTTTAGGTTTCTTTTGTAAAATGCACCTATGTATGTAGGTTGAACTCTCCTGTTTGTTCCTGCATCAGGAAAGGATCTTATCACACTTTTAGCATCCCCTCCAACAATTGAGTATCCGCCTTTTACTCCTATTTCATGTCTTTGAGAAAATCCCATAAACATACACAAAGTAAACAATCCAAATGTTATGTGTTTTTTCATATCTAAAATTATTTTATTTATTTTCAATTTGCAAATATAACTTTTTTTTAATTTATCAATGTCTAAATATTGTTAAAAAACGAAAAATACTATTAAATTATTGATTGAGAAACGAAAAATAAATTTTTATCTCTGAAAATCAATAACATATAAAATTTTAAAAACCAATTTAAATTAAAAACATGATTTTCGGCATAAATTTTGTAATTTTGCCCCCAATGTTATAATTAGTTTTTTTAGTTGTAGTATTTCTTTTAATCTGTTTTGAAATACTATATTTAGAATCCCCGACCATTATTGGTCAAAAAGTAGATGTTAGAATCTATTAGCCATGATCCGAGAGCCAACAAATTCTCGGATTTTTTTATTTTATTTCATAGATAGTTTGGTTTATTTTTAACTTGGTCATAGGTTTTACTTTTTTTATTTCTATATTTTTTATTCTTCTAGATGTAATATAGGATTTTATAACAAAGTTATTAATTTTTTCCATATCCATCTCATCATTTACGATAAAAACAACTTTGTCTCCTTGTTTTAAGGAAACAATATTTTGTTTAAAAAAAGAATGAAGCAGTATTTCTTCCTTTTTCCAAAAATAAAAATTAGTCAATATTCTTGTAAAAACAAAAAGCAAAATGAAGAAAGAAAAACGCGTGAAAGTCTTTATATTCGGTTTTTCAAAAACACTTCTCAATAAATAGATAAGCACAAATAAAATAATAAGTTCAGGAATTTGGATGGAAACATTTTCCACGAAACTAAAATCTGTTTTTGAGAAAAAAGCAACCATATTTAGGAAAAAACTCGCGCACCAGTCGTATATTTCTAAAAGCCAATCGGGAGTAAATTCTATTCCAAACAAAATAGAAACAATAAAGGAAAAAATAATAAATCCCTGCGATACCATAATGCTGATAACATTGATAAAAACAGACATTATAGAAAACTGATGAAAGTAGAATAATATCAATGGAAGTGTGGTCAGCTGGGCGGCAAGACTCAGAGAAAAAGTATTTAGAATGAATCTTATCGCTCTGTTTTTTAGTGGTTTATAATGGTTGGTGATAGGTTTGTATAGCCAAAAAATCCCAAAAACCGCTAAGAAACTCAATTGAAAACCTACATCGAAAAGCTGCTGAGTATCAATAGAAAGTATCATCATCCCAGCCAAAGCCAAAGAGTGCAGAAGATTAGGTTTTCTCTGCAAAAAAATCATAATATAATAGACTGTAATCATGATGCACGAACGCACCACAGAATTTCCATAATCAATGAATATCGCAAATCCCCAGATGGCTGCTAATGAAATATAAATCGGAATATTTCTGTATTTCACCGAAAAAATAGGATTTAAGACAAATAAAATCATTAAGAAAATAATCGCCATATGAGAACCCGAAATCGCCAAAATATGGATTAAGCCAGTTTTGCTGAAATAATTGATGATTTCTTGGTCTATTTCCGTTCGGTCGGCGAGGATTATTCCTTTTAAAATCGCTTTATTCTGCGGTTGAAGGCTGGAATTATCTATTCTTAAAAGCAAATCCAGTCGTTTTTGTTTTATTTTATCAGCGAAATTTACGGATTCTTTCTTTTTGAATGAAATCTCATCAGGAATAAAGCCTTGATAATGAATGTTTTGACGAGCTAAATATTTTTGATAATCAAACTGAAAATCGTACTGTGGTTTCTGGGTGGGATTCAGATAAGCTTCAGCCGAGTAAAAATGCAGAAAATCAAGTTCTTGCTGTTCTTTCGGGATAGAAATTACAGCCGAAAAGGGCTTTTCAAAATTGAGAATCTCAACTTCATAGCGTTTGTTTCTTTCGTTGGAGTTCAGTTTTTTGCTGAGCTGAAAAACGATTTTAGTTGTTTTATTTTTCTCAAAATCAAAATTTTGTGCATGATTTGAGTTAAGGAAATGCAAAAATATTCCAATGCTGAAAAACAAAAATACCAAAAACACCGATTTCAGTTTGTCAAAAAAGAAATTTCGGATAAAAAATCCTGCTAAAAAGCCCACAATACCTAAAACTAATGTGGCAGCCGCTCCCCAAAAAGGGAAATCAAATTTGTCTTGAAAGAAAATTCCCAATCCAAAACTGATGGCGCAAATTAGCAAAGGCTGTTTGTTCATGGTAGTTTTGTGATGATTTCTGCGGCGCACTCACTCGCTCCCTTACCTCCGAGGAGGTGGTTTAGTTTTTCGTATTCGTTTAGGATTTTTTCTCTTTGCTCTGGATTTAAGATTTTTTCTAATTCAGATTTTATGTTTTCTGTTGTTAAATCGTTTTGTATCAGTTCTTTAACAACTTCTTTATCCATGATTAAATTTACCAAAGAAATAAATTTAATGTGCTTTACCAGCCTTTTTGCGATTTGATAAGAAATCCAGCTTCCGCGGTAACAGACTACTTCTGGGATTTTTAGAAGTGCGGTTTCCAGCGTTGCTGTTCCAGAGGTTACCAGAGCGGCTTTGGAGGAACGAAGCAAATCATAAGTTTTATTGGACACGAAATGCACATCATCCGTCAAAAACTCATCATAAAATTCTTTTGGTAGAGAAGGTGCTCCTGCTATAACGAACTGATAATCTTTGAAATAAGGAGTTATGCTGAGCATCAGACCAAGCATTTTTCTTATCTCTTGTTTTCGGCTTCCTGGGAGTAATGCGATGATTTTCCTGCTGTCTAAATTGTTTTGTTTCTTAAATTCTTGACTGTTAATTGGGTTTAGATTTGAAATCGCATCCAAAAGAGGATGTCCCACAAAGTGAGCTTTTACAGAATGTTTTCTGTAAAAATCCTCTTCGAAAGGAAGGATTACCAGCATCTCATCTACATATTTTTTGATGGTTTCTACGCGGCCTTCCTTCCAAGCCCAAAGCTGTGGAGAAATATAATATACCACTTTGATTCCTAATGATTTAGCAAACTTTGCGATTCTTAGGTTGAAGCCTGGGTAATCCACCAAAATAAGAACATCTGGCGGGTATTTTTTTATGTCTTCTTTACAAAATTTTATGTTTCTCAGAATAGTTTTAAGATTTAAAACAACTTCCAAGAATCCCATGAACGCAAGGTCTTTGTAATGCTTTACCAATGTTCCGCCTACTTCTTTCATCAGGTCGCCTCCCCAAAATCTGAACTCAGCATCAGGTTCTTTTTTTAGGATGGCTTTCATCAGGTTAGAACCGTGTAAATCCCCAGAAGCTTCTCCTGAAATTATATAATATTTTTTAGACATTTTGTTTTAGTAAAAAAGATTTATTTTTGCTCAAATATAAATAAATAATATGTCAGAGCAAGGAGAAATTGTAAATAAAGTTGCGAATAGTGGATTGATTAACTTTGATATTTCGGATTTAATTCCCAAAGGAACAAGAAAAGGAATAGATTTGAAGGATTTTCTCTTCGAGGGATTGATTCTCCGAGAAGCAGATTTTAGGCAAAAAATTTCAGAAATAAATCCAGAGGATTATAAAGAAGCGTATGTTTATCTTTATTGTTCTACAGATGCTATTGTTCCGCTTTGGGCGTATTTTTTACTTACATCTAAGTTAGAAGGTGTTGCTAAAAAGATAGTTTTTGGTTCGCTGGATGAACTGGAATTGGTTTTGTTTCATGAAGAAATTCAGAAATTTGATTTTTCTGATTATAAGGACAAAAGAGTTCTTATCAGAGGTTGCAGTGATGTGGAGATTCCTACCAATGCCTATGTAGAGCTGGTTCAGAAGCTAAAACCAATGGTGAAATCACTGATGTTTGGAGAGGCATGCAGTAGTGTTCCTATTTATAAAAAGTAAATCACAGAAATAAAAAATCCTGCATTTTTGCAGGACTTTACACTAAATAATATAACAATTTCGTTCCTAGAAAGATACTTCTGCGGTCTCTTTCCCACGCTGGAAGGTCATGTTTTTCTGACTTCCTTTGTAGGCGATGTTCACTAGGTTTAGCTGTTTAGGATACACATCCAGCAGAATGTTGTTCTTAATTTTTAATGTGGAAATACTCGCCACACCATCTACTTCAAAATAAATAAACACTGTCTCTCCGTTTACTTGGCTACCAGTAACTTTTAGAGATTTGTTTTCTCCATTCACGGCTACTGAGAAATTTTTGCCAATATATTTTGCTACTTCAGCATTAAAGCCTGCAGAACTAGCATTTACCTTTAGTGCATTTGCAATTTGCTCTGTGCTTACCTTGGTGGTAAATTTTAAAGTTTTGCTTCCCTCCACATAGTCTACTTTAGTCAATGAAGATTGGAACTGGCTCACAGCAAAGCTCATTACCATAAGCAGCATTACAAAAAATCCAACAAGACTGACTTTCTTTTTAGTAATCATAATCTTAAAATTTTGTTAAATAAAGGCAAAAGCCGTGCCAAACTTAGAAATTCTCATGAATGGAGTACTTGTCATAGAAGGCCTTAATGTGTGAAACAGCCTCGTCAGCGGTGTCTACCACTCTGAAAAGAGAAAAATTTTCTTCCGAAATTAATTCCATTTCCAGCAAAGTATTTTTGAACCAATCTAACAGCCCATTCCAAAACTCTGAACCAACCAAAACGATAGGAAATCTGCCGATTTTCCCAGTCTGAATCAGCGTCAAAGCCTCTGAAAGTTCATCCAAAGTCCCAAAACCGCCAGGCATCACGATAAATCCTTGTGAGTATTTTATAAACATGAGTTTTCTAATGAAAAAATAGTCAAACTCCATGCTGTATAATTTGTCTATATAAGGATTCAGGTGCTGCTCGAAAGGTAGTTCTATATTAAGACCGATGGATTTTCCTCCGCTTTCTTTGGCGCCTTTGTTTCCAGCTTCCATGATTCCTGGGCCGCCGCCAGTGATGACTCCAAACCCCAGTTCTGTGATTTTTTTGGCAATTTCCTCTGTCATCTTGTAATATTTGGTGTCTGGTTTTATCCTTGCAGACCCAAAAATAGACACGCAAGGTCCCATTTTCTGCATTTTTTCATAACCAGAGACTATTTCTCCCATTATCTTAAAGACCATCCAGCTGTCTTTGGTGGCCTGCTCGCTCCAAGTTTTTTGTCTAAAACTTTCTCTTAAAATTTCTTCTTCCATTTTTATTTAAAATATTTTTCTGCTTCGCCGATGGATTCTGGTTTTCCCACATCTATCAGTAAAGCATCATGTTTGTATCCTTTGATAATATAGTCTTTCATCAGGTCTAAATATTCCTCCATAATGGAGAATTTGCCACGGCGGGTGAAAAGTTTCAGTAAATTAGAATTAATACAATGTATTCCACTGAAAGCCAATGGTTTTAGATTTTTATAAGTGTTTCCAAAGATTTCTTCACCTGTTTTCTCATTACGCCAGCCTTGCAGGGTCATTGCGCTGTCAAAAAGCAGTTTTCGCGAGCTTTTTCTGTCCGAAACGGCCAAAGTAACCAAGTTATTGGATTTTAAATGAAAATCAATGAAATCGCCGATGTTTAGATTGGTCAAAATATCAGCATTCATGATTAAAAAATGCTCTTCCTGTTTCAAAAGTTCTTTGGCAAAGACCAAAGCGCCGCCTGTTTCCAGAAGTTCTTCGGACTCGTCGGAGATTTCTATTTTAGCGTCAAAATTATTGTTTTCTTTCAGAAAATCAACAATCTGCTCTCCGAAATGATGAATATTAATAATAAAATCGTTAATCCCGAAAGACTGCAGAAATTTGATATTTCTCTCCAAAAGGGTGATGTTATTTACCTTAGCCAGAGCCTTTGGGTGTTTGTCTGTGAAAGGTTTTAATCTTGTCCCTTTTCCTGCCGCGAATATAAAAGCTTTCATAATTTTATTTTATTCAAAAAGGTTATAAAATCACTACCTAAATCATCGGCTAATTTTCGTGAGCCATATAGGTTCAGGTGTCCAGCATCATAGTAAGCAATTGTATCATTGATATAGCCAGGAGTATTATTGAAAATTTTACTTTTGGATACATCATAGATATGTACATTTTCGTATTTTTTTGCAATTTCTTCTAAGATTTTTTTGTTCTTATCAGAATGTTCTAATTTCAGTTCTCTTCCGATAGGTAGAAAAGTATCATAAGACCTTAAAGGATGTCTATTGAACGAAGGAAAAGTGTTTATCAATACTAATCTTTGGTCTTTTCTGAGGTTTTTGGCTAAGTTTTCTAGAGATGTTTTCATGGAAGGCAGCCGTTCAAATCCTGAACTATTGATGATAATGATTTTACTTTCATCGATCATTTTTTGTGTAGGGATGATTAATTCTTGAGAAGAATTATAGAATTTGATTTTTTCAACAGGGATTTCTTCTTGTCTAATTCCTTTGATTGCTGGATAAGTATCACAAGTAAGGGTTCTGAACGAAAAATGATGTTTTTTTCCAATTTGGTCAAGGAAAGCTTTGAGAACTAGGGCGTTGCTGTCACCAATAAGGATGATGCTGTCATTTTTAGATGCATCCCCAAACTTTTCAATATTTTTGGTGCCATGAGATGACATTCCAAAAATAGGTTTTGTGTATATATCAGGCAGTTTTTTGTATTCTGTAACTTTTTCCATTTTCATCACAAAAACATAAATTCCAAGATAAATAGGAATAAAAATTAGCAGGAAAATAGAAATTTTCGTTTTTCTAAATCTGTTTTCTAAAAAGTTATAAGAAAACCAAGATATTGCAAATGTTAAAATTATAATGAAAATAACCTCAGTAGGAGTTAGCTCATAAACTCCATTGATATAACGGATAAGTGCTATGATTCCCCAATGCCACAGATACAAGGAATATGAGAGTTCTCCGATGTATACGAGAACTTTATTGGATAGAATATCAGAGATAGTATTATTTTTTAATACTAAAATATTTGCTCCTGCTATGCATGGGATTAGCGCCAAAATACCAGGAAAAGGCGTTTCTTCTGTGTAATAAAATGAACAGATAATCAGAGCTAAAAAAGAGCAAATGGCTATGACACTATTCTTTTGTCTCGAGAAATCTAAACCATTTTTGAAAACAATAGAATAAACTGAACCAATCAAAAATTCGGGAATTCTACTAATTAACGAAAAGTAGATATTTTGCTGGTTATCCGTAAAGAAAATTTCGTATGTTGAATAAGCTGTGATAATGATAATGAGAGTAATAAAAATAGGAAGTAGATGTTTTTTGAAAAAAACTAAAACAAACGGCAGAATCAAATAAAACTGCATTTCTATAGATAAAGACCAAGTGTGAAGGAGAGGATTTTCACTAAGTTTGGCTCCGAAATAAGAATCTCCAGTTGAAAAATATAGATTAGAAATAAATTTTATAGCCTTAATTATAGAAAGTCTTAGCTTGTAAATATCTGTATAAATAAAGGTAAGACTTCCCAAAATGGAAATAATCAGCAGAAAAAATAAATAGGCAGGTAAAATCCTTTTGAACCTTTTTTCAAAGAAGGTGATGAATGAAAATTTATTTTTTTCAATATCATTTATTGTTATCGTGGTCATCAAATACCCTGAAATTACAAAAAATAAATCCACGCCGAGGAAACCTCCTGATAACCAACGGTTATTAAGGTGGAAAATAAAAACAAGTAAAAAGGCGATTGCTCTTAAGCCTTGAATATCATTTCTAAACTGCATGACTAAATTTGATTTAGCTGAGGTTGTTCATTGTGAGTGACCTTTACACTTACTTTATCAGCGTATTTGTGTTGTAAAAATTCTCCTATTTTTATCGCTGAATAAACCGAGCGGTGCTGTCCGCCAGTGCAGCCAAAGGAAATCTGAAGATGCTCAAATCCTCGCTCTATATAGTTGTCCACAGATATGGAAATCAAGCTTTTGACTGAATTTAGGAAATCTGGCATTTGGGTTTTTTCTTCCAAATATTCCTGCACAGCTAAATCAGCTCCTGTCTGAGGCTTGTATTCATCAATTCGTCCTGGATTTAGGATTCCACGGCAGTCAAAAACAAATCCACCGCCATTGTCTGTGTTGTCCTTTGGGATTCCGCTTTTCTTGTAAGAAAAACTATAAATATCGACATGTAGCATAATGAAATAATTCTCGCAAATTTACAAATCTTAAAATAAAAAGAATTTTCACCCAGAAATCAGAGCATTTATCTTCTTCTGAGTGTCTGGTTCATTGAGTTTTTCTATGACAGAGTAAAGCTCTGGAAAAGCGGTGTTTTCCTGCCAGTTTTTAGAAAAATCAGTTAGGTTTTTTATTCCCTGTCCGATGCTTGATAGGAAATGAGCTTTCCGCTGAATAAGTCCTCTAAAACCATAAGCACCAAGCACTTGCAAAAATCTGATAAGCTGGCAGTAGGGAAGAGCTTCTTTCAGCGCAGGCTGTGTTTCGCTGTCCCAAAGACTAAAATAAAAATCCAGCATTTCTGTTTTCCATTCGGCAGGGAAGTTGGCTTTTGCTTGGAATAAAAAAGAAACCACATCATAGACCGCGGGCCCTAGCATAGCAGATTGATAATCAATGAAAAACACTTGGTTTTCTTCATTTACTAAAATATTTCTCGATTGGAAATCCCTCAGCATGATTGTTTTAGGAGTGAGGTTTTCTATTTTAGTTGTCAAGGTTTGAAACTCTTTTAGCAGAGAACTTTTGTGATAAGGTAATTCCAAGACATCCACCATGAAATTTTTAAAATAATATAAATCATGTGTAATAGGTAGATTATCATAGGCTTCGTATTCGAAAGTTCTGTGGAAATCTATTTTCCCTTCGGTTTTTTGTTGTAGAATGAATAGCTTTTCCAAGGTTTGTTTCACTAATGATTTTACCCTTTCGCTGTGCCCTTCGGCAGAGATGATTTCAGACAAAGTATTTTTGCCCAAAAACTCTTGAACATAAAGTGTTTTTTCTTCATTGACAGCCAAGATTTTAGGCGTGTTTAGCTTTAATGCAGAAAACTCTTCCGAGAGATAAAGAAAAGCCTCGTTTTCTCTGATGTTTTCGTTGTAGGTGATGATAAATTCCTGATTATGAGACTTTCCGATGGAATTGACTCTCGATGAGCCGCTCTGCTGTAATACCTGAAAATCAGCAGCAGGAGAGCCTGTGAATTTCTCAAAAAAAGTTTTTGCGGTGGATAGATGCATAAAAAATTCTTTTAGCCACAAAGTTAAAGAATTTATCAGACAGCGTAGGTGAATAAAAAGTTTTTGTTAATTTTGCCTAAATTGTAAGAGTTATGAATAAAAAGAATGTCGCCGTGGTAATGGGCGGTTTTTCCGATGAGTATATCGTTTCGCTGAAAAGCGGTCAGCTTATTTTTGATGAATTGGACAGAGATTTATACAATGTTTATAGGGTTCATGTCTTGAAAGAAGGCTGGTTTTTTGTGGATGATAATGATGAAAAATTCCCAATAGACAAAGCCGATTTCTCGGTAAAACTTGCCGATGGAACAAAGCTGAAATTTGATGTTTGTTTCAATACCATTCACGGAACACCTGGTGAAAACGGGCTTTTACAGGCGTATTGGGATGCTGTGGGACAGAGATATACGGGCTGTGATTTTTACCAAAGTGCATTGACATTCAATAAAAAAGATACTCTGGCGGTACTTTCTAAATATGGAATTCCTTCGGCGAAGAGTATTTATTTGAGAAAAGGCGATGCTTTCAGTGAAGATGAAATTATCTCTGAACTTGGGCTTCCTTGTTTTGTAAAACCAAATCAGTCTGGTTCTAGTTTGGGAATTTCAAAAGTGAAAGAAAAATCTGAGTTCAAAGCCGCTCTGGAAAAAGCCTTCCACGAAGATGATGAGGTGCTCATAGAGAGCTTTTTGGATGGAATGGAAGTTTCAGTAGGAGTGGTAGATTATAAAGGTGAAATTACCATTTTGGGAATTACGGAAATCGTTTCCGAAAATGATTTCTTCGACTATGAAGCTAAGTATGAAGGTGCTTCACAGGAAATTACACCTGCCAGAATAGATGAGCCGACAAGACTAAAAGTAGAAGAAATTGCGAAGAAAGCCTATAAATCATTGGGAATGAGTGGTTTTTCTCGTTCGGAATACATCATTATGAACGGAACGCCTTACATGCTGGAAATGAATACCAACCCAGGTTTTTCTCCCGCAAGTATCCTGCCGCAACAGGCGAAAATCTACGGAATCTCCATCAAAAATTTGTGCGGAAATGAGGTAGAAAAAGCCCTAAATAAACATTAAAACATAAAAATTATGAAAACACTTTGGTTGCTAGCGCTTTCGTTTCCTTTGTTTTTCTCTGCGCAAACAGAAGAAGATCTGTATACCGAGCTAAAACTAAATCTTCCGAAAACAAAGAATACCGCTAAAGAAGTAAGAGTGGAGCCAGATGAAATATATTTGGATAAAAAAATGTGTTTTTTATTAACTCTAAATGATGTGGATAATGAAGGCGAAGAAAAGCAAACAGAATATGGTCTGGTGCCTTATTCCTATGAAATAAAATCTCTGAAAGGAGAACTTTTATTCTTTGGGGTAGCGAAGAAAGACGAAGCAGGAAACTGGAAAGGTATTGTAGATTTTAATATCATTGGTAAAAAAGCTTACAGAAACCCAAAAGTAACTGGAGCAACACGCTTGATGGAAAACTTAGTAGCCAATAATGTTTTTAATAAAGACTGCAGCGTGAATTTGGATAATTTGAAGCAGTTTTACGAAAAATCAAATCAAACTCGATAGAAAACACTGAGGAAATAAGTAATGATGATGGGTAACGAAACGCAAAAGAGAGATGAAGTAAAAGAGAAGATAAAACGACTTCTCTTTGAGCAGGATGCGGTGGAAAAACTCAGAAACTTTGCATTGTGGTTGTATGCGGAAGGGTTTTCAGAGAAGGAAATCTATCAAATATACCTCGAAAGTGATGTTGAATTACAGAACGATGGGACAGATGAACACCTTATAGAGACTTTGGAAGAAGTGATGGATATGATGGTGGGTTGGTATCCGTGCAGAAATATTGATTTTGCTAATGAAAGCTATAAGGGAAGTGAATAATATTTAAGAAGACTAAAAATAAACAATGAAAACAGCGGTATTCCCTGGGTCTTTTGACCCTGTTACCTTGGGACATTATGATATTGTAGAAAGGGCGACGAAACTTTTTGATAAAATCATCATCGCCATCGGGCATAATGTGCAGAAAAAATATATGTTTTCTCTGGAGCAGAGAAAAGAGTTTTTGAGAAATACTTTTAGGGATTTTCCTAATGTGGAGATTGACTCTTTTGAGGGGCTTACGGTGGACTACTGCCGAAAGAGAAATGTGAATTTCATCATCAGAGGGCTTAGAAATCCTGCCGACTTTGAGTTTGAAAAAGCTATCGTGCATATCAATAGGACGCTTACTTTGGAGAACAAGATAGAAACGATTTTCCTGCTGACTTCCTCGGCTAAATCGTTCATCAGCAGCAGCAGTGTCAGGGAGATTATTTCGCTAGGTGGTGACTATACTTTGTTCGTTCCAGATGCAGTGAGGGTGTAGGAAGAAGGTCGGTCATAGAAACTTGATTTTTGCCACACGGACTCGTTTTGTGTGGTTATTGTTTTAAAAATAAAATGTTGATTTATGTTGTATGAAAATTTTAATTTCATAATTGAACTTTTGGGGTTGGTATCTTTCTCGATGTCTGGGGCTTTTGCTGCGATAGAGAAAAGATTAGACCCTTTCGGTGTGCTTATAGTGTCTTTCGTTACTTCCTTTGGTGGAGGGACTTTGCGGGATTTATTGCTGGAAGTTCCTGTCTTCTGGATGAAAGATATGTTCAGCTGCACGGTGGTTTTTTTAGCGAGTATCTTTGCGATGCTGGTAAAGGTTTTTGAGAAAAAATTCGAAACACCGCTGTTTATTTTTGACAGCTTTGGGCTTGGGCTTTTTACCATTATGGGGATTCAGAAAGGGCTGAATGCCGAGCACGGTACGATTATTTCTCTCACTTTGGGGGTTATCACAGGTTGTTTTGGTGGGATTTTTAGAGATATTTTGCTCAATAGAATTCCTTTGGTTTTGAGAAAAGAAATCTACGCTACGGCGTGTATTGTGGGCGGAGTTTTGTTTTTGGTGTTGTATAGATACACTTCTATGCCGTATATTATGGTGCATGTTTCTACTATTTTGCTGATTGTAGCGGTGAGAACTCTCGCGGTGAGATATCAGTGGGAAATGCCTAAATTCTATTTGTCCAAAGAAGAAAGAAAAGAATAAAAAAGAGCTGTATGTTTTTTGATTTTCATCATCATTTTCGGGAAAGAAAATATGGAGTTTATAACTTGGATTTCACGGAAGAAATACCAGAAAATTATTTTTCGGTAGGACTTCACCCAAATAAAATCGATGAAAATTACAGACAGAATTTAGATAAAATAAAAGAAATATCCCAGCACCCAAACTGCCTTGCGATAGGCGAATGCGGACTGGATGGGCTGGTCTCGGCGGATGAGAGTTTGCAGGAACAAATCTTCGAACAGCAGATTCTCTGGGCGAATGAAATCCAAAAACCCGTGATAGTGCATTGTGTTCGGCGTTTTTCTCAGTTGCTAAGGTTTCAGAAAATCGCAAAAGTGCCGCTCATCGTGCATGGATTTAATAAGAAAAAGGAAACCGCCGAAGAGCTTTTGAGCAAAGGCTTTTATTTGTCTTTTGGGAAAGTGCTGCTTTATAACTTATCTTTGCAGGAAACCGCGCGGGACATTCCTTTGGATAGGATTTTTTTGGAAACGGATACAGCAGAAGAGCCTGTTGATGAGGTTTATCTGAAACTTGCCAAAATCAAAGAAATGCCGATAGAAGTCCTTAAAACCGAGATTTATAAAAATGTACAGCAGGTTTTAAAATGTGAAATTTAATTTTGTTTAAAAATAAAAAATCAAATCATGTCAAGAATTCTTACAGGAATACAGGCTACAGGAACGCCGCATTTAGGGAATATTTTGGGGGCAATCGTTCCAGCCATAGAATTATCTAAAAAAGCAGAGAACGAGTCTTTCTTGTTCATCGCTAATATGCACACCCTCACGCAGATAAAAGATGCTGAGGTGCTGAAAAAAAACACTTACGAAATCGCTGCGGCGTGGCTGGCTTTTGGGCTGGATACAGAAAAAACTTATTTCTACAGACAAAGCGACATTCCAGAAACCTGCGAACTTTCTTGGTATTTGTCTTGTTTTTTTCCTTATCAAAGGCTTACTTTGGCTCACTCGTTCAAGGATAAAGCAGATAGACTGGGAGATGTGAATGTGGGGCTTTTTACCTATCCTATGCTTATGGCAGCGGATATTCTGCTCTACGATGCCGAGGTGGTTCCTGTGGGAAAAGACCAGCTTCAGCATTTGGAAATGGCGAGAGATGTAGGAGCGAGATTTAATAACCAAATGGGCGAGGTTTTCGTGCTGCCACAGGCAGAATTACAGGAAAACACGAAATATGTGCCAGGGACAGATGGAAATAAAATGTCTAAATCAAGAGGAAACATCATCAATATATTCCTTCCAGAAAAGGAACTGAAGAAACAAGTAATGTCCATAGAAACAGATTCTACACCGCTGGAAGAACCGAAAAATCCTGACACTTGCAAGGTCTTTACGATATATTCACTCATAGCGACAGAGGACAAAACCCAAGCATTGAGAGAGAAATATCTTGCAGGGAATTTCGGGTACGGACACGCGAAAACGGAATTATTGAATTTGATTTTGGAAACTTATGCCAAGGAAAGAGAAATCTTTGCTTATTATATGGACAATCTGCCTGAATTAGAGAAAAAACTACAAGAAGGAGCCGAAAAAACCAAAAAAGTAGCCCAAGAAACTCTCCAAAGAGTAAGAAAAAGTCTGGGAATGTAAATAAATATAAAAGCCTTACTTTTAAAGTAAGGCTTTTATATATTAGGAAGGTATAATTTGTCAATATAAAGAAGCAAGTAGCCTACCTATTTTATATCCTATAAAATACAATAAGAAGAATACAGCAACCATAATGGTTACAATTCGAGGATTCTCAAGTAGATAGTAAACAATTTTTTTAATCATTATATCCATTATAAATACCTGTACTAATAATTCCTAAAGCAGGGGAAATTAACCATCCTAATAAAACCCATTCTTTAGCCCCTCCATTTATTGTTTTTAACTCTGTTTCTGAAATTTCAATAAAATTTTTCATAGTAGTTCAAAATATTAAATTGTTAATTTTCAATATGTTTCCATGTTCTACCTATAACATACCCAACGCCATAAAGTGCTCCTATTACTGCAATAGATAATTCTGCCCCTGCTTTAATTTTGTCTAGTATTCCTCCCTCTATTTCTTTTAATTCTTTAGCATTAAGCTCTGTTAAATTCAAATTTTCAATTTTCATTTTTTTAATGATTTTGTAAAGTTAAACATAATTTAGTAACACACCAAAATATTTTGTGCACATCTTTTTGGTTATTGCAAATTTGTGAATAGTTTTGGTATAATCCTATTTCACTCAGTAATAAATTATTCTGTATGGGAATAATTTTAGTATAGAAAATTCATATATTTGTTTAAATTTAAAATAGATTTTATGTATATAAGGTATAATATGATAAGGGAAGCAAGACAGCAAAAGGGATATTCACAAGAATACATTGCATACCTTTTGAATATTTCACAATCACAATATTCAAAATTAGAAAATGGGGTGTATGCTTTGGGGATAGATATGTTGAGTAGATTATTAGATGTTTTAGAAATTAATCCATTGGAAATAATAGATTTTTCTGAAAAACAGAAAGCTATAATAAGGGAAAAACAGAAAAACAATGCCTTTAAACAAAGGATGGAACAATTAAATTTAATTCCTTTAACAATAGATGAGAGTAGGGCAGTGATAGGAGGTGGCTCTTACCTTATATATTACAAAAATGTGCCTATCTTTGCAACATGTTGAAAATAGATAAAATAGAACTTCCTGATTTTCCATTGCTTTTGGCACCGATGGAAGATGTTTCGGATCCGCCGTTTCGCCGTTTGTGCAAGATGCATGGGGCAGACCTGATGTATTCAGAATTTATCTCCTCCGAGGGGCTTATTCGTGATGCGATAAAGAGCAAAAAAAAGCTGGATATCTTTGATTACGAAAGACCCGTGGGTATCCAGATTTTTGGGGGCGATGAGGAAGCGATGGCGATGTCTGCTAAGATAGTGGAAACGGTACAGCCAGATTTGGTGGATATCAATTTTGGTTGTCCTGTGAAAAAGGTAGTCAGCAAAGGCGCTGGAGCAGGAGTTTTGAAAGATATTGATTTGATGGTAAAACTTACCAAAGCAGTGGTAAATTCTACCGAACTGCCAGTTACGGTAAAAACTCGGCTGGGCTGGGATACGGAGAGCATCAATATAGAGGAAGTAGCAGAAAGACTGCAGGAAGTAGGCATAAAAGCCCTTACCATCCACGCTCGAACGAGAACACAGATGTATAAAGGAAAAGCCGACTGGGAGTACATTAGCAAAGTCAAAAACAATCCTAATATAGAAATCCCGATTTTTGGGAATGGTGATATAGATTCGCCAGAAACAGCCCTAGAATACAGAGAGAAATACAATATTGACGGAATGATGATTGGGCGTGGGGCGATAGGCTACCCATGGATTTTTAACGAGATAAAACATTTCTTCCAAACGGGAGAAAAACTGCCGCCGCCTACGATAAAAGACAGGCTGGAAGCCGTAAGACAGCATGCAGAATGGTCAGCAGAATGGAAAGGCGAAAGGGCAGGGCTGATAGAGATGAGACAGCATTACAGCAATTATTTCCGAGGGATACCGCATTTTAAGGAATATAGAACAAAATTCTTGCAGGTTCTTACCATGCAGGAAATGGAGGCTGTTTTGGAGGAAATTTATATTCAGCTCGATAAGGAATAAACATGCCTTTTTTAGAACTAAAAAACTTAGCAATAGGCTACGGAGAGCCTTTGGTTTCGTCCATTGATGCAGAGCTTTCGCTTGGTGAGGTTTGTCTTTTGGTGGGGAATAACGGCATTGGGAAAACTACCCTTATGAGGACTATTTTGGGGCAGATTCCACCGATGGAAGGGCAGATTTGGATAAAAGAAACGGAAATAAAATTGGTTTCTTCCAAGCAGATTCCAAAATGGATTTCTATGGTTTTTTCTAAAACTCAAGTTCCTGAAAATTATACGGTTATGGATTTGGTTTCGTTAGGGAAATACATTCATTATCCGTATTATTTTAAATTAAGTTCTGATGATTTGCAGGAAGTGGAGGAGATAATAGATAATCTGAATTTGACTTCGTATAAAGATTTTCCACTCAAAAAACTATCCGATGGAAATCTTCAGAAAGCTTTTATTGGAAGGGCTTTGGCGCAGAATACGCCGATGATCATTTTGGATGAACCTACGACATACCTTGATGAAGAAAATAAAATGATGATTCTAAATCTTTTGAAAAAATTAGCAAAAGAAAAAAATAAGGCTATTTTGTTTTCTTCGCATGACTGGCGTCTGGCAAAAGATTTTTCAGATAAAATCTGGTGGCTCAAAGACCATAGGCTAAAAATAGGCAGAACTCCCAAAGATGCCGTTCCAGAGGGGGCGGACTCTATGGAAAAAGTTTTTTGGTTTGTAAAATAAAAAATTGACTAACTTTGCCTCTTTCAATTTTAGATTTCAAAGGAATTTATCATGCGTAGAGAACATAATCTCATTCCTGAAGAAGCGGAATGGAAAAAGAAAGTATTTAGAATAATATACTTTGCGGAGACTCCCTTAGGGAAGTTGTTTGATGTAGTTTTGCTGGCGATGATAGTCCTCAGTGCCCTGATAGTCGTCATGGACAGTGTGGAGAATGTTCGTTTTCATAAGACTTTCCTCGCTATTGAGTGGCTTATGAACATCATTTTTACAGCAGAATATGTAGTTCGGATAATGGTTGTCAAAAACAAGAAAGACTATATATTCAGTATGATGGGGGTTATAGACTTTCTTTCTATCCTGTCGTTTTATATCGGTATTTTTACTCCTGAAGCTAAATACCTGATGATTATCAGGTTGTTCCGATTACTTAGGGTATTTAGGATTCTAAATATGATGGACTATATGGATGATGGGCATTATATTTTGCAGTCACTCAGAAGCAGTTCCAGAAAAATTTATATTTTCCTGATGTTCATTACCATTATTGTGGTAGTTTTGGGGGCGCTTATGTATATCATAGAAGGAGGGAAAAATGGTTTTCATAATATTCCTGTGAGTATCTATTGGGCCGTGGTCACTATCACTACGGTGGGGTATGGGGATATTTCTCCCACTACACCGCTGGGGAAACTGCTTTCAGTGGTTCTTATGCTCTGTGGTTATAGCATTATAGCCGTGCCGACTGGGATTGTGTCATCTCAGATGAGAGAATGTATGAACAAGGCAAAGAAACTATGCGACTGCTGTGGAAATATTGATAATGATGATGATGCCAGATATTGTAAGCAGTGCGGACATAAAATAGTAGAAGAATCTTCCTAATTTAGGGAGATTTTTTTGTTATAAAATCTGATTTTAGAATTTTAAATAAGGTTTTTTGAGGCTTGTGATTTTTTTCTTTTTTAAGGATTAAAAACAACTAATGTTAAAGTTTTTGTAAAACTGTGATAGAAAACATAAAAATACTTAATAAATTTCATATATTTGTGCAAATTAAAAATAAAAACGGATAATGGGATTATTTAATGTATTCACAAAAGAGATAGCGATTGACTTAGGAACAGCTAATACCCTAATTATACATAACAACAAAATCGTAGTAGATCAGCCGTCTATCGTAGCGGTGGAGCGTAACACAGGAAAGATTATAGCAGTAGGAGACAGAGCAAAACACATGCAGGGGAAAACCCATGAGGAAATAAAGACAATCCGTCCTTTGAAAGATGGGGTTATCGCAGATTTCCAAGCTTCCGAAAGCATGATTAAGGAATTTATTAAACAAATTCCAGGAATCAAAGGGAGGGTTTTTCAGCCAGCTCTTAGAATTGTTGTTTGTATCCCTTCTGGAATTACAGAGGTGGAGATTAGAGCGGTTAAGGATTCTCTTCAGAAAGTTCATGCTAAGGAAATTAGACTTATCTATGAACCAATGGCAGCTGCGATAGGTGTAGGGATAGATATTCAGAAACCAGAAGGAAATATGGTGATAGATATAGGAGGAGGAACTACGGAGATTGCTGTGATTGCACTTGGAGGAATCGTTTGTGACAAGTCTGTTAAAATCGCAGGGGATGTGTTTACAGATGATATTGCCTATTACCTAAGAACCAACCATAACTTGTACATCGGTGAAAAGACAGCAGAGAGAATAAAAATAGAAGTAGGAGCGGCGATGGAAGAGCTAGATGTAGAAGTGGATGATATTTCTGTACAGGGTAGAGACCTTATTACAGGAAAACCAAAAGAAATCATGATCGGTTATAAGGAAGTTGCAATAGCATTAAATAACTCAATATCTAGAATAGAAGATGCTGTGATGGAAACTCTTTCCATGACTCCGCCTGAACTTGCAGCTGATATCTGGAAAACAGGTATATATCTTGCAGGAGGAGGAGCATTGTTGCGTGGTCTTAGTGATAGAATACACAAAAAAACAGGGCTTCCTGTATTCGTAGCCGAAGATCCATTGAGAGCAGTGGTAAGAGGAACAGGAATAGCACTGAAAAACATAGATAAGTTTAAGTTTTTGATTAGATAAGTGCCTTAGTCAAGATGTTGTCTTTTGTATGGAGGTTTTTGGAGAGGAACAGTCTTGGTACTTTTTTCGTTTTTCTCCAGTTGGTATCAGTAGTTCTTATTTTTAGTAGGAACTCCATGCAGCGTTCTTTTGTGGCAGCACATGCATCAGCTTTTAATGCTTTTGTGTCTGGCTACATAGATGAGGGGGCGAGTTATTTCAGTCTGAAACAAGTAAATGAAGACCTGACAGCTCAGAATAAAATGCTCATGCAGCAGTTGTATGATAAGAAAAAATCTACTGAAGCCAAATTTGTCCATGTGGATAATACTCTTACAGAAGGTCAGTCCTACTCTGTGATGGATGCAGAAATTATCCAAAATAGTATAAATAGAAATAATAATTATTTCACGATTAACAGAGGAAGAAACCACGGTGTGGAGCCTCAGATGGGAGTGATAGCTCCGCAGGGAATAGCGGGGATAGTTATCAATACAACGGCCAACTATGCTTTGGTTCAGTCTGTTTTGAGTGTGAATAATATTAAGATAAATACATCTCTAAAAAAATCTGATTTTTTTGGGACTTTGACTTGGGATGGAGAGGATACGCGAGTGATGCATCTAAAAGACATTCCTAAATATGTTTCTGTAAAAGTGGGAGATACCGTAATTACAGATGGTAAATCTTCTATTTTCCCAAAAGGAATCATGATAGGAAGAGTGGCTGGCTATGATGTGGATAGTAAAACAGGACACTGGGATATTTCTGTGGAGCTGAGCCAGAATATGGGACAGGTGCAGAAAGTTTTTGTGGTAAAAAACCTCAAAAAAACAGAACTAGAAGAGATAAAAGAGATTTTAGATGCTGCTGTAAAGGAAAATGATTAGTAGAAATATTTTGACGGATATTTTATTCATTGTAATATTAGTAATATTACAAGTTTTTTTGTTGAATAGAATCCTCATCATGGGCAAGTATCCGCCAATTGTCTATCCCATCTATGTGATGTTTTATCCTTTTTATAGGGATAAATTTCAGTTTTTAGGAACAAGTTTCCTGCTGGGGTTAGGAATGGATATGTTTTTGGGAACTTGGGGAATCAATGCCTTTGCAACTACATTGATGGCTTTTACAAGAACCGTGATATTTAGGTCTTCGTCGGATTCTACATCAGATTTTTTCTCTTTTGAATCTTTGCAGTGGACACAGTTTTTGGGTTTTATCCTTACTAATCTTTTTTTACACCAGTTTTTGGTTCAGTTTATAGAGTATTTTAAGTTGAGCAGAGCGTTAGATGTGCTTATCAATATCTCTATAACCACTATATATTCGTTTGTTTTTGTTTTATTTTATGTTTTAATATTTAAAATCAAGCAGAGAGTTTGAGACCATATTTTAAAATTCTAATTTCCCTAGGGCTTATTGCTGTGATATTTGTCGCCAGACTGGCTTATTTGCAGCTGTTTACGGATAGATATGCTCTCAATGCAGCCAATACATCTATCAAGATAGAATATATCATCCCTCAGCGTGGGGCCATTTTTGATAGAAATTCCAAATTGCTAGTAGGAAACCAGCCCGCCTATGAAATATCCTATACAGAAGCTTTGATGAAACCTGATTTTGATATATTGGGCTTTTGTAAGTTGATGAATATCACCGAGGCGGATTATAATCATAAAATGAAGGAGATAAAGGCAGATAAGTATTTTTCTAAATTTACTCCGATGACTTTTATGAAGGATTTGAGCAGGGAAGATGTGGCGAGAATTCAAGAAATTATATTTAAATATCCAGCGTTTTCGGTTGTTTCCAGACCACAGAGAAAATATGAAGTTTCTACTTCGGGGAACTTGCTCGGGTATACCAACCAAGTAAATGCAGCCTACATCAAAAAAGACTCTCTATACTATCTTCCTGGAGATATAGCGGGGATGAGCGGTATAGAAAAAGCCTATGAAAAGGTACTCCGAGGAGAAAAAGGGATGAAATATATTCAGAAAGATATAAAACTTCGGAATATAGGTTCATATAAAAACGGAGAACTGGACAAGGAGATGATTTCTGGGAAGGATTTGGTTTTGACAATAGACTATGACCTTCAGAGAATGGCTCAAGAAATGCTGGTAAATAAGCGAGGTGCGATAGTAGCAATAGACCCAAATAATGGCGAAATCCTTGCTATGGCTACTGGGCCAGATATAGACCCAAATCTATTTACAGGTCCAGAAAAAACCAAAAATCTGTATCGTCTCCAAATGGATAGTATGAATAAGCCGATGTTTGACCGCTCTATTCAGGCGGCTTATCCACCAGGTTCTACTTTTAAACTTGTTACAGCGCTTTCCGCTATGCAGATGGGCGTGATGACTCCTACTACTATTTTCCCTTGTGGTGGCGGGTTCAATGTTTCTGGCGTTAGAATCAAAGGACACGGAGGCGCAGACCCTCTTATACCATCTATCCAAGTTTCTAGTAACTGTTATTTCTCTTATGCATATTTAGCAATGCTCAATAAATACCCAGGAAATCCAAGCAAAGGAGCAGATGAATGGGCAAAAATTATGCATAGTTTTGGGCTGGGGCAGTTTTTAAATAACGATTTGGCGGTTGGGTCAAAAGGGCTGATACCAGACGGAAAATTTTATGAAAAAAAATATGGTAAAAATTGGAAACCTCTCCAAGCCGTTTTCAATGGGATGGGACAGGGCGAAATCCTTTTAACACCTTTACAGATTGCTAATTTTACGGCAGCTATTGCAAATAGAGGCTGGTATTACACACCGCATATTGTGAAATCCATTGACGGAAAACCTAATCCAGACAAGAGATTTAAAGTTAAAAATCAGACATTAGTAGACCCAAAACATTTTGAACCAGTGATAAGGGGAATGGAAGCTGTAGTTTTAAGAGGAACGGGACGAGCTTTGAAATCTAATGATTTTACTCAGTTGGCAAAAACAGGAACAGCAGAGGTTCCACAGGGGAAGGATAACTCTATCTACACCATGATAGCACCAGCTGACAATCCTAAAATAGTAGTCGCAGCCGTGATGGAGCATGCTGGTTTTGGGGCGACTTGGGCTGGGCCTGCCTGTACGGTGATAGCCGAAAAATATCTTTTAGGAGAACTGAAACGAGAGCATCTTTATAAAAGACTGACAGGAGCGAGTTTCATGGCTGAATATAACAGACAGTGGGTAGTGCATTTGAAAAAAATAGGAAGATATGAACCGCCTAAGCCAGGCTCTCTTGCAATGAAAAAAATACAAGATAGTCTGCGACTACTGAACGAGAAAAATAAAGCAATCGATAATAAAAATAAACAAACTCAAAAACACCATAATAGACATGAGATGGGCTGAAGGATTAGACAAAATAGGGCTGCTGCTCTACATCCTTATCGTTTTGTTTGGTATCGCTAATGTGTATAGTGTAAGTACGGATAGCGGTATAAAACAGGCGGTTTGGTTTGGTATCTCATTGTTTGTTATGATGATGATTTTGTTTGTCCGTGGAAGTGTTTTTGAGAGTTTGGCGCCATTTTTTTACATCATTGCGGTTGTTTTACTCGTTGGGCTTTTTCCTTTTGGGAAAGAAATCAACGGACAGAGAAACTGGTATGTGTTTGGGCCGATAAGTTTACAGCCAGTGGAATTTGTGAAAATAGCCATTGCGCTTATGATGTCTTCTTATGTAGGAAATCCCGATTTCAGCATGAGAAACGGAAGGTCGTTATTGACAGCCTTTGCTATCATCGGTATTCCTGGACTTTTAGTCTTATTACAGCCAGATGTAGGTTCTTTGATGGTGTTCATGGCGTTTGCTATTGCTCTGTATCGTGAGGGACTTAGTGGGTGGCTCTTTACTGCTTGTTTTTCGGTCGTAGGAGTATTTCTATTGTCATTGGTTTTTGAACCTTTATATATTGTAAGTGTAATCGTGCTTTTGACCTTATTGGGAGTTTATTTTAGCAGAATTCGGCTTGGTTTTAGTACAATTTCTACACTTGTAGTGAGTGTTGGTATACTTGCAGGAATAAGTTTTGGTGCGCCTAAAGTTATGGAAAAACTCCCAAAACACCAGAGAGAAAGGATAGAGGTTTTATTCAAAGGGGAAAAAGCATTCCGTGATACGGCGGGGTACAATTTGCTTTACTCTAAAACAGCGATAGGTTCTGGCGGACTTCTTGGGAAGGGGTATAAGGAAGGCTCTGTTACTCAGGGGCATTTCGTGCCAGAGCAGCGTACAGATTATATTTTCTGTACCGTTGGCGAGGAGTGGGGCTTCGTGGGAAGTTCTATTTTGGTTTTTCTTTATGCGGTGTATATAGGGCGGATTTATTTCTTGGCCGAACGCCAAAAGCCCGTGTTCAATAGAGTTTTCGGATATTGTTTTGCATCGATTTTGATGATGCACTTTGCTATAAATGTAGGAATGGTTATGGGGCTGTTCCCTACGGTGGGGATTCC
The DNA here is from genome assembly GCA_963519075.1 of uncultured Flavobacteriaceae bacterium. Taxonomy (GTDB): domain Bacteria; phylum Bacteroidota; class Bacteroidia; order Flavobacteriales; family Weeksellaceae; genus JABCPE02. The sequence continues at coordinate 32,650 of CAUQMH010000002.1, read as the reverse complement.
GCTGCCTTATTTCAGTTATGGGGGAAGTTCCCTTTTGGCATTTTCTATAATGACCGCTATGTTTTTTAGGCTAAACTATGAGGATAGAAATAGTTTGATTTAAAAAACAAGAATATTTTCTAAAATTTTTATAAAGGGTGTTTTTTTTAGGGGGTGTTAATGAGAAAAGTAATATTTTTATTAACTTTGCCCTATAAAAACATGTGTTTATGTCAATATTAAGGTTTAGTGCGTTAGAAAAATTGCCTTTTATCAATTATAGAAAAGATAATTTCGTGGAAACTCCGCCCAAATTATCAGAATTATTTTGTGAAAATGTATTTTCCGAAGAGAAAATGCGTGAGTTTTTGACCAAAGAGGCTTTTACAGCTGTGATGGACGCCATAAAAAACGGAACTAAAATCCAAAGGTCAGTAGCAGACCAAGTGGCTCTAGGTATGAAAAACTGGGCGATGACCAAAGGCGTTACTCACTACACGCATTGGTTTCAGCCATTGACAGGAACTACTGCAGAAAAACACGATACCTTTTTCACTCCAATAGGTGAGGGCAAAGCCATGGAGCGTTTTAATGGGGCGAACCTTATTCAGCAGGAGCCAGACGCTTCTTCTTTCCCTAATGGAGGAATTAGAAACACCTTTGAGGCGAGAGGCTATACCGCTTGGGATCCTACTTCTCCAGCGTTTATTATGGGAACTACCCTTTGTATTCCTTCTATTTTTATTTCCTATACAGGCGAAACATTGGATTACAAAGCTCCGCTTCTGAGAGCATTACACGCTGTGGATGAGGCGGCTACGGAGGTTTGTCAGTATTTTGATAAAAATGTAACCAAAGTTACGGCTACACTTGGCTGGGAGCAAGAATATTTCCTTGTAGATTCGGCGCTTTTTAAGACCAGACCAGACCTTTTGATGACAGGGAAAACCCTTTTAGGGCACTCACCAGCGAAGGGGCAGCAGCTGGAAGACCATTATTTTGGTTCTATTCCTACCCGTGTGATGAATTTCATGAAAGAATTAGAGATAGAGTGCGTGAAACTGGGCATTCCAGTATCTACAAGACATAATGAAAATGCACCAAATCAATATGAACTTGCGCCAATGTTTGAAGAAGCCAATGTGGCGGTTGATCACAATTCCCTATTGATGGATCTGATGGCGAGGATAGCACACAAGCACCATTTTCATATACTTTTCCATGAAAAACCATTTGCGGGAGTCAATGGAAGTGGAAAGCATAACAACTGGTCGCTCTCTACCAATACAGGCGAAAACCTGCTGAGCCCAGGGAAAAATCCGAAAAAAAATCTTCAGTTTTTGACATTTTTTGTAAATGTGATTAAGGCGGTGAATGAATATGCAGACCTTCTTCGTGCAGGGATTGCTACTGCGGGGAATGACTATCGCCTCGGAGCGAATGAGGCACCGCCAGCGATTATTTCTGTGTTTATCGGTTCTCAGCTTTATGGAGTTTTGGAGGAATTGGAAAAAGTGAGCGAGGGGAAACTTAGCCCTGATGAAAAATATGATTTAAAACTAAATGTAGTCGGCAAAATTCCTGAAATTCTGCTTGACAATACGGATAGAAACCGAACTTCGCCATTTGCTTTCACGGGGAATAAATTTGAGATACGAGCGGTCGGTTCTTCAGCGAACTGCGCAGAGGCGATGACCATTATGAATTCCATTATGGCAAAACAGCTTCGTGTCTTTAAAAAGGAAGTAGATGCTTTGATAGAAGAAAAAGGACTGAAAAAAGATGAGGCTATTTTTAATGTACTGAGAGAATACATCAAGCAGTCTAAAAATATAATGTTCGAAGGGGATGGCTATTCTGAAGATTGGGTGAAGGAAGCCAAAAAACGAGGACTCAGCAACCTGAAAACCACGCCAGAGGCTTTGAAAAGAGAATTAGACCCAAAATTCATCAGTATGTATGAAGAAATGGGAATCTACACTCAGCGTGAAATAGAGGCAAGAAACGAAATCAAATTAGAGAAATACAGCAATATCGTAGGAATAGAGGCGAAAGTGCTGGCAGATGTGGCGAGAAACCACATCATTCCATCGGCGTTGAAATATCAGAACAGGCTGATAGACAATGTAAAAGGGCTGAAAGAAATCTACGGCGAAATAGACTTTAGACCTTTGGCGAAAGAACAGATGAATCTCATCGAGAGAATTTCTCATAATGTCCACCAGATAAAAATAGGCGTGGATGAACTATTGGATGCCAAACAAAGAGCGGAAGCCATAGAGGATAATCAGAAACAAGCAGAGGTATTTTGTCAGGAAGTGAAGCCGCTTTTCTCAAAAATACGAGAAGCATCAGATGCGCTAGAAATGATGGTGGATGATGAACTTTGGCCGATGACCAAATACCGCGAACTGCTTTTTACGAAATAAACAAACGCTCAGCGCAAGATTTTGTGCTGAGTTTTTTTAATAAAAATATAAAAACATGAATCAGAGAGAAAAACAATTGCAATTTCATAAAAATTTGGCGACGGGACTTCTTGTCTTGATGTTTGTCATCTACATAAGCATGGTGTTTTTGCAGAAAAAATATCCCGAAATGTCCTTTATAGGCTATGTGAAGGCTTTTTCGGAGGCGGCTATGGTGGGAGCTCTTGCGGATTGGTTTGCAGTTACAGCCTTATTCCAAAAGCCAATGGGACTGCCCATTCCACACACCAATTTGATAGAAGAACGAAAGGCGGATATTGGGAATAACTTGGGAGGGTTTGTTGTAGAGAATTTTTTAAAACCAAAGCAAATTCGTTCTCATATTGAAAATATTAAAGTATCTAAATATATGGTAGAATGGCTTTCCAAAGAAACTACTCCTGAAAAAATAGAAAACATCATAAAGGGAATGTCCCTCAATGTGAGAGCCAGTCAGATGCTTGTGGAGGTTTTGGATAAGGGAAAACATCAGGAATTATTTAACCAACTTTTCCAGAAAATAGAAGTTTATATTTCTGAAAACCAAAATGTGGTTCAGAGAGAAATAGACAATCAGTTTCCGCCGCTTATTCCATCTTTCATCAGAGAAGCGATTTCGCAAAAGGTGGTGGATGGTTTGCAGGAATTTGTAATGAAAATTACCAGAGATGAGGCGCATTCTGTAAGGCGGGAAATGACAACGCAGCTCTATGATTTTGCTGAAAAACTTAACTCTTCCGAATGGGAAAATAAAATCACAAAACTCCTGAAAGATAATATAAATAAGCAGATTAGCGAATTTAAAACCAATGAAGAGTTTCAGAAAAAGCTGGATGTTTGGTTTCAGAAGACGGCTTATAGATTTGCATTGAGAAATAAAACAAAAATAGGAGATTTTATCAGTGATACGGTCAAAAACTGGGAAGGTAAGGAGCTGAGCCAAAAACTAGAAATGGAAGTAGGAAAGGATTTACAGTTTATCAGAATCAATGGGACTTTGGTAGGAGGTATGGTAGGTCTGGTGATTTATGCTCTTACACAGCTTTTGTAGAAAAAACAAATCGGATATCCTTGGATATCCGATTTCGTCTAAAATAAATAAAATATAATGAAAAAACTAAAACTACTTTGGTTCTAACACACAGAACGGGATAATAATCTCTTCTAGGGAAATCCCTCCGTGCTGATAGGTGTCTTTATAATAATTCACAAAATGGTTGTAATTTTTAGGGTAAGCAAAGAATAAATTGTTCTTCGCAAAGATATACTTGCTGCTCACATTCCCTTTCGGAAGGAATAGCTTTTCAGGATTAGTAATCGCCCAGACATCTTTGTCTTCGTAGGTTAGACTTTTTCCTGTTTTATATCTTATGTTGGTAGAGGTTTCTCTATCCCCCACCACTTTGCTTGGTTTTCTTACATAAATCATTCCGTGGTCAGTAGTTATCACCAGCTTAAAGCCGTTTTCTGCTGCCAGTTTGATGATTTTGATAAGAGATGAATTTTCAAACCAATTGTATGTTAATGAACGGAATGTTTTATCATCTCTGATTAGCTGATCTACAATGGTATTATCGGTTTTCGCGTGAGAAAGAATGTCTATAAAGTTATAAACAATCACCAATAAATCATTGTTTTTGTGCTGATTAAAATCTTCTAATATTTTTCGCTCAAAATCAGCGTTTAATATCTTAATATATTTTGAACTTTTCCCTTGCAGACCTAGTCTTTTCATTTGGTCTTTTAGGAAATCAAATTCAAATTCATTTTTGTTTCCATCTTCATTGTCATTGAACCACTTGTCTGGAAATCTTTTTTCTATTTCCGAAGGCAGCAGCCCTGCGAAGAAAGAATTTCTAGCATACTGAGTCGCCGTTGGCAAGATGCTGTACAGATACTCTTCCGAAGTTTTATTGTAAAACTTAGTGAAAAGTGGTTCTACTACTTTCCATTGGTCATATCTCAGGTTGTCTATCACCAAAAGAAGAACTTTGTCTTTTTCTACCTCTGGTTTTACTTTTTCCTTGAAAAGGGTGTGGTTCATCAGAGGCTTGTCATTTGAGTTAAGCCAATGTTCGTAGTTGTTTTCTACGAATTTAGCAAATTGGATATTTGCTTCTTCTTTTTGATTTTGAAGTAATTCTGAAAACTCACTATCAAAAACTTTATCAAATTTTATCTCCCAATTCAGGATTTTCTTATAATATTCTGCCCAGTCTTCATAGTTGTGAAGATTGGAAAGTTCCATGCTTAGATTTCTGAACTCCTGCTGATATTCAGAAATAGTCTGCTGTTCTACCAAAGTATCTTGCTCAAGATTTTTCTTTAGTGAAAGTAGAACTTGATTTGGGTTCACTGGTTTTAGAATATAATCTGCAATTTGTGAACCTATAGCCTGCTCCATGATGTGCTCCTCTTCATTTTTCGTTACCATCACTATTTTGATGGAGCTGTCCAAATTTTTAATCATCGGAATGGCTTCTAAGCCAGATATGCCAGGCATACTTTCGTCAAGAAGAACCAGTGCGAAACTGTTTTCCTCTATCAGTTCCAGAGCCTCATTCACATTGTTGATAGGAGTAACACTGTAACCTTTGCTTTCCAAGAAAACAATATGCGGCTTCAGCATCTCTATCTCATCATCTACCCAAAGTATTTTTGACATAATTTTTTTCACTAATTTTCTGTTTTCAAAAGTATGGAGAAAAAATATTAAAATTATACCAACGAAATGTTAATGTTTGGTTAAAGTTTTTTTATAATTTTACACGATAAAATCTTTTTATGGCTAATAAGTTGAAAATCATCAATGATCCTGTTCATGGATTTATAAAAATCCCGTATGAAATTATTTTTGATATCATGGAGCATCGCTGTTTCCAGAGATTGAGAAGAATTTCTCAAACGGGACTGCTGAGTTTGATTTTCCCAGGAGCTACCCACACTCGTTTCCATCATGCAATAGGCGCGATGCATTTGATGTTTAATGCATTAGAAATTCTGAAACAAAAAGGCGTGAAAATTTCTACGGAAGAGGAAAAGGGAGCGATGCTGGCTGTCCTGCTTCATGATGTGGGACATGGACCTTTTTCGCATGCTCTGGAAAATATACTGATGGACAACTGGCATCACGAAAAACTTTCCCTGCTTCTGATGGAGCGGTTGAACGAGGAGTTTTCAGGCGAACTTACGATTGCGATACAGATGTTTCAGGGAAAATATCATCGTAAATTTTTTAATCAATTGATTTCCTCACAGCTTGATGTGGATAGGCTCGATTATCTAAAACGGGACAGCTTCTACACGGGAGTTTCGGAAGGGAATATCAATACACAGCGGATTTTATCAACGCTGAATGTCCTTGATGATGAGCTGGTTTTGGATGAAAAAGGAATTTATTCCATTGAGCATTATCTCGTGGCAAGAATGTTCATGTATTGGCAGGTTTATTATCATAAAGCGGCAGTATTGGCAGAAAATTTGTTGATAAAAATAATGAACAGAGCCAAAACACTGGTTTCGCAAAATGTGAAAGTAGAAGCTTCCGAAAACCTTAAATATTTCTTGTATAGAGAGAGCTCCACAGAGGCTACGGAGGAAGATATAGCGAGATTTATGGAGCTGGATGATACGGATGTGTTACAGGCTATAAAATCATGGAAAAATCATGATGATTTCGTACTTTCATATCTTTGTAAAACGGTAATTAACAGGAAGTTTCCTAAAATTATTTACTCTTCTACGCCTTTTTCGGATGATTTGGTAAGGGAGAAAATAAGGGAAACGAATTTGTATTTTGGGATAGAAAACGGAGATTTACTCGTGGATAATATTGAAAGAAACCTGCTTCCTTATGATAAAACCAAACAGCCTATCTATCTCCTACGGAATGATATGGAAAAAGTGGCATTGGAACAGGCAGGAAGTCAGATTTTATCAATGAATATCAATGAAAAAACAACGAGATATATTTTGTCCTTTCCAAAGGAAATTTCATGATTTTTGATGTTAAAAATATAAACAAATATAAATTTTTATTATACTAATAGTATTTTTCTTATCTTTGCACGATTATGGAGTTTACAGCTGCTGAAATTGCTGGTCTTATCAAAGGAAAAGTAATTGGAGACCAAGGAATAAAAGTTCATGGATTTTCCCCTATAGAAGAGGGAAGGCATGGATATTTGTCTTTTATTGCGAATGAAAAATTTGCGCATTTTCTGCATTCTACGGAGAGTTCTGTGCTTATTGTTTCAAAAAATCTTTTGAAAGAAGAAAATTATAAGCCAGTCATCATAGAGGTGGAAGATGCATATCTTGCGTTTCAGGTTTTGATGAACCTTTATCAGCAGATGACCGAAAAGAAAAAAGGAATAGAAGCGCAGAGTTTCATCCATGAAACGGCTGTTTTGGGCGAGGATGTTTATGTGGGAGCATTTACTTATATTTCGGAAAATGCGACAATTGGCGATGGTGTCCAGCTTGCTCCACAGGTTTTCATTGGTAAAAATGTGAAAATCGGTAAAAACTCTAAAATAGACAGCGGTGCAAAAATTTATGACGGCTGTGTCATTGGCGAAAACTGTGTTGTCCACTCTAATACTGTGGTAGGTGGAGATGGATTTGGTTTTCAGCCTACACCGAATGGATATGACAAAATCCCACAGCTGGGAAATGTAATCATAGAAAATAATGTAGAAATAGGCTCTAACTGTAGTATTGACAGAGCTACTATAGGTTCTACCATTATAGGAGAAGGAACTAAAATAGACAACCTTATCCAAATCGCACACAATGTGAAAATTGGAAAAAATAATGTGATTGCTGCGCAGGCAGGAATTGCAGGTTCTACAACTATTGGCAACTGGAATATGATCGGTGGTCAAGTGGGAATTGTAGGGCATATCAACATAGGAAATCAAGTAAAAATACAAGCACAGAGTGGTGTAAATAAAAATGTAAAAGATGGCGAGGCACTGTACGGAGCGCCAGCCATAGATGCAGGAGACTACCGAAGAAACTATGTGCATTTTAGAAACTTGACAGAAATAGTAAAAAGGATAAATCAATTAGAAAATAACTCAAAAGATAAAACTAATGAGTGATAAACAAAAAACTTTAAAAGGAGAAATTTCCCTATCAGGAATAGGTCTTCACACAGGAAAAGAAGTAACCCTAACCATTAAACCTGCTAAGGAAAATACAGGGTATGTGTTCGTAAGAACAGACTTAGAGGGAAATCCACAAATAGAAGCGGATGCTAACTATGTGGTTTCTACTGATAGAGGAACTACATTAGAAAAATCAGGAGTTAAAATCTACACATGTGAGCATGTTTTGGCGGCGTTAGTGGGAATGGATGTGGATAATGCTATCTTGGAGATGAATAGCACAGAACCTCCTATTATGGATGGTTCATCCAAGTTTTTTGTAGAAGCTATAGAGAAAGCAGGAGTGGTGGAGCAGGAGCAGCCGAGAGAGTATTTTGCTGTTACAGAGGTTGTTAATTTCACTGACCCGCAGACTGGTTCTGAGATTACCATTATCCCAGCGGATAAATATGAAGTAACTACGATGGTGGATTTTGGGACTAATGTTTTAGGAACTCAGAATGCTGTTTTGAAGAATATTTCTGATTTCAAAAATGAAATTTCTTCTGCTAGAACATTTAGTTTTTTACATGAATTAGAAATGCTTTTGGATGCAGGTCTAATCAAAGGTGGAGATATTTCTAATGCGATTGTTTATGTAGATAAGGAATTAACTCCTGAAACAGCTGAAAAACTTAAAAAAGCTTTTGGAAAAGACGATGTTTCCATTCAGCCAAATGGAGTTTTGAATAACTTGACTTTAAACTATCCAAACGAGGCAGCTCGTCATAAATTATTGGATGTTATCGGTGACTTGGCATTGACAGGAGTAAGATTAAAAGGAAAGGTAATTGCTAATAAACCAGGACATTACATAAATACAGAGTTTGCTAAAAAACTAAATAAAATATACAAAGCTCAAAAGAAGAAAAATGTTCCAAATTTTGATTTGAGCAAAGAGCCTATTTATGATATCAATGGCATTATGAGATTATTGCCACATAGACCGCCATTCTTGTTGATAGACAAGATTTTGGAGCTGTCTGATAATCATATCGTAGGGCTGAAAAATATCACAATGAACGAACCGTTCTTTGTAGGGCACTTCCCGAAAGAACCTGTGATGCCAGGAGTTTTACAGATAGAAGCAATGGCGCAGATTGGGGGGATTTTGGTATTATCAAGTGTCCCAGATCCAGAGAACTATTCTACATATTTTGTAAAAATAGATAATGTTAAATTCAAAAAGAAAGTAATCCCAGGGGATACACTTGTCTTTAAATTAGAGTTGTTAGCTCCTATCCGTAGAGGAATAGTGCATATGCAGGGGTATGGCTATGTAGGTGATAGTGTAGTGGTGGAAGCAGAACTAATGGCTCAAGTAGCAAAAACAAAAATAAACTAAATGATTCATCAGCTTACAGCAGTAGACCCAAGAGCGAAAATCGGACAAAATGTTACCGTAGACCCATTTACCACCATAGCAGCGGATGTGGAAATAGGTGAAGGGACATGGATAGGCTCCAATGTTACCATTATGAATGGAGCAAGAATTGGTAAAAACTGCAGAATTTTTCCAGGAACTGTCATCGCTGCGATACCACAAGATTTGAAGTTTGATGGAGAGGAATCACAAGTTATCATTGGTGATAATACGACCATTAGAGAATGTGTAACGGTTAATAGAGGAACCAAGGCTTTAGGATATACTAAAATTGGGAATAATTGTCTAATCATGGCTACATCCCATATCGCTCATGACTGCGTTGTCGGTGATAATGCCATTATAGTAAATGGATGCGCGATAGGTGGACATGTGGAGATTGGCGATTATGCTATCATTGGTGGGCTGAGTGCTGTGCATCAGTTCTCCCGAATAGGGAAACATGTGATCACAGCAGGAGGTTCTTTGGTTAGAAAAGATATTCCGCCTTATGTCAAAGTAGGAGGAGAACCGCCTGTTTATGCAGGAATCAACTCGGTTGGGCTAAGAAGAAGAGGGATTTCTAATGAAAAGATTTTAGAGCTTCAGTCTATCTATAGAGTGATTTTCCAAATGGGGATGAATGTATCTCAGGCATTGGCTTATATAGAAAGAGAAGTGCTGTCTACACCAGAAAGAGATGAAATTGTACAATTTATACAATCATCTCAGAGAGGAATCATCAGAGGTGGTAGTATGAAAAAAGAGGAAGAAGATAATCAAGATTAAAAATAATTAGAATAAAAAATGGCAACAACAGCTGATATTAGAAAAGGACTTTGTATAGAGTTTAACCATGATATTTATAAAGTAATTGAATTTCTTCATGTAAAACCAGGAAAAGGTCCTGCTTTCGTAAGAACAAAATTAAAATCAGTAACGAATGGAAAAGTATTAGACAATACTTTTTCTGCTGGTCATAAAATCGATGAAGTTAAAGTAATTACGCGTAAATTCCAGTATCTTTATGATGATGAGAATGGATATCATTTCATGAACAATGAAGATTTTTCTCAAATCTATCTAAACAAAGAAATGATAGAAAACGCTCAGTTTATGAAGGCAGGAGAGGAAATTACAGTAATTTTGAAAGAATCAGATGAAACGCCTCTTTCTGCTGAACTTCCCGCAACAGTATTTTTGGAAGTGACAGAAGCAGACCCAGGTGTGAAAGGAAACACAGCGACTAACGCCTTGAAAAACTGTATAGTAGAAACAGGCGCTAGAGTTTTGGTTCCGCTATTCATAGAACCAGGAGATAAGATTAAAGTAAATACAGAAGACGGCTCTTATTTAGAGAGAGTTAAATAAATTTATATAACCACTATGAAATTTCCTAAAGTCCAGACATTAAAGCAGATAGCAGAAATTATCGATGCCAAATATATTGGTGCGGATGATTTTCCTATTTCTGGAACAAATGAAATTCATAGAGTAAAATCGGGAGAGATTGTTTTTGTAAATCATCCTAAATATTATGAAAAGGCTTTAAATTCTGAGGCGACAGTTATTCTCATTGATAAAGAAGTTGATTGTCCAGAGGGAAAGGTTCTTTTGGTTTCGGATGACCCATTTAGAGATTTTAATAAAATCAATGCATATTTTACTCCAATACAGACATTTAAAACTTGCGGAGAAAATGTAAAAATAGGGAAAAACAGCCAGATTCATTCTTCTGTAATCATAGGAAATGATGTGGAGATAGGTGAAGAATGTATCATCATGCCAAATGTGGTGATAGGCGATAGAACCAAGATAGGAAATCGCTGTATTATCCAGTCTGGGACAGTCCTTGGAGGAGATGCGTTTTATTACAGAAAACTACCGACAGGCTATATCAAGATGCTTTCGGTAGGAAATGTAGTTTTAGAAGATGATGTGGAAATAGGAGCGAACTGCACCATAGACAGAGGCGTTACAGATACTACAATTATAGGAGAAGGCACAAAGATGGATAATCAAATCCAGATAGGGCATGATACTATTATTGGAAAGAGATGTCTGATTGCTTCACAAGTTGGGATTGCAGGATGTTGTAATATAGGCAATGATGTTACCATCTGGGGGCAGGTAGGAGTTTCCTCGGATATTACAGTAGAAGATGAAGTGGTTATTTTGGCAACTTCGGGAGTTTCAAAAGATTTGAAAAAAGGTAAAACTTATTTCGGAGCACCTGCGGAGGAAGCCAAGGAATATTACAAAAAACAAGTAAAAATTTCTCGATTGATACAAGGATAATAAAAAAATGTTACTTTTGTACTTTGAATTAGAAAAAATAAAATTGTTAAATAAAAATAAAAAATTATGAAAAAACTATTATTAGGAAGTTTTTTGGTGTTTTCAAGCCTTATGTCAGCACAGCTTTCTTTACAGTTGGAAAATACTAGAATAGGGGTGATAGGAGGACCTAACTATTCCAGAGTAAGAAATGCCCATAACCCTTCTGCGGCAAGATATTCATTCTATGGAGGGCTTTTAGCATTGATTCCATTAGATTTTGAAAATCAGTTTTATATTCAGCCGCAGGTAGAATATTTATCAGCAGGTGAGAAAGGAGAAGGGTCTACAGTTTATGCGAACAACTATATCAGTGTTCCTATCTATTTTAAAGGATACTTTACAGAAGGAAGACATTCTTTATTCGCATTTGCAGGACCTAGATTTGCTTTCTTACTGAACCAAAAAGTTGAGAATCCATCTAGCCCTCTTTATGTGAAAGAAAAGATGGGTAAAGCAAGAGGTTTTGATTTTGCTTTATCAGGAGGTGTAGGATATAGTATAAATAGAAAATTCGAGATACTAGCTCGTTATGACTTCGGTTTATCTAGTGTTTATCCAGATCTTGTGGAATCTTGGACAGGAAACCCGAATGCGTATAGAAAAAAATCTCAGCATATCTTGAGTGCAGGGGTAAGTTACATCTTTGGAGAATAATATAAAGATAAAAATAAAAGCAACTCTATTTTAGGGTTGCTTTTTTGTTGTTTTTAAATGAGAAAATTAGTGTACATCTATTCCATCGAAATATATTTCTGTAATTGCGGTGTCGTTGTATTTACTCCCTTTGTAGACTTCTAATATTTCAAATTTTAAAATTAAATCCGTTCCATTTTTGTTGTGACCGAGTGTTCCCACTTCAAAATATTGATCGGTTCGGCTGTCTTTTAAATTTAAAATCCCCAAAGGAACGCCATTTATATAGAGTTTTAATTTTTTCACACGGTTGTTATTTTTCCATGTTTCTTCGGATTTCATGTATCCATTAGAAATAATAATTTCCGTAATTCTAGGACTGTCGTTTTTAAAATAATACTCCAAATATTCGCCGATGCCCTCATCTTTTTTGCCTTCTACCCAAGCGGTTTTGTAGCTTAAATCATTTGCAAATTCAGCTTTGTAGGAATCACCAAGTGATGAAGACGCTTTTATTTTATAATTTCCACCGCCGCAGTACCAGCTGCACCCGCCATCGATGATGTCCCAAGCGTTTTCCACTACTTCGCCATATTTTTCAAGGAGGATATTTAGTTCTTTTTGTTCCGAAGCTGTGGGAGCTTTCTTCTGTAAAAGTTCATTTTGTCGGTTGATTTCCTTTTCTCTTTTTGCGCTGAGGTCAGGTTTTACCACTTTTTTAGGATAAAAATTTTTGATTTGGCTTTGTGCTGTCCCTCCGCAGAGAAGTGCAAGGAATAGTAAATGTTTCATTTTTAATGTATTGGTTAAAAAAGTTCGCCTAAATTTTTTGGTTGTGAAATACCCAGATGTCGGTAGGCTTTTTCGGTAACTTCCCTTCCTCGCGGTGTTCGGATGATGAATCCTTCCTGAATGAGGTAGGGTTCATACACCTCTTCCAAAGTTTCAGCATTTTCTCCGATAGAAGTTGCCAGCGCGGATATTCCCACAGGTTTCCCTTTGAAATTTTCTATCATTACCCGCATGATTTTATTGTCCATGTCATCAAGGCCATATTCATCGACATTGAGCGAGTTTAGGGCAAATTTAGCGATGTTAAGGTCTATCTCTCCATTGCCTTTTATCTCCGCAAAATCCCTCACTCGGCGGAGTAGGGCGTTGGCTATTCTCGGTGTTCCTCGGCTTCTTCGTGCGATTTCAAGGGCAGCATCTTCATAAATAGGAACGCCCAAAACTCTCGCGCTTCGTTCGATAATCATACCTAAAAGTTCCACATTATAGTATTCTAATCGGCTCTGAATCCCAAATCTCGCCAGCATGGGTTTGGTAAGCATTCCGCTTCGGGTTGTCGCTCCAATTAGGGTAAAAGGATTTAGCCCAATCTGAACTGAACGGGCATTAGGGCCTGTTTCCAGCATAATATCGATTTTAAAATCTTCCATCGCAGAATATAGATATTCCTCTACAATAGGCGATAGACGATGGATTTCATCGATGAAAAGAACATCGTTTTCCTCTAAATTGGTCAGAATTCCTGCCAGACTGCCAGGTTTGTCCAGCACAGGGCCAGAGGTTACTTTGCAGTTTACGCCTAGTTCGTTGGCAATGATATGCGAAAGCGTGGTCTTCCCAAGTCCAGGAGGCCCGTGCAGAAGCGTGTGGTCTAATGCTGTTCCTCTGTTTTTGGCGGCGGCAACGAACACTTCTAGGTTGTCCAATGTTTTTCTCTGTCCTGCAAAATCTTTGAAACTCTGCGGACGGATCTTTTCCTCTTGTAAAAGTTCTTCGGAGGAGTAATTCTCTTTATCTGGATGCAAAAAATCAGGCATTTCTAGTCTATTTGAGAACCAAAGATAAAGATTTTTTTGACCAAGTAGTAAATTAAATCATTGTTTAAATTTAAACAATATTGTATTTATTAAATTTAATTTAGTTTTAATTCTCTAATTTAAAGATATTTAATATTGTTTAGAAATTCAAACAAATATTGTTTTTGAAAAAATGTTTAAAATTAAAGAAATAATATTTTTATATTTGCACCTTCAAAATAAAAGTGAAAACGAGAAACATGAGAAAAATTTTGTTACCAATAACATTATTGGCGGGAACCTTAGCTTATGCGGGAGGGTTCAGAGTATCGCTACAGGGAGTGAAGCAGTTGGCTATGGCGCACACGAGTGCCCATGCAGAGGATGCGAGTGTGGCTTTTTTTAATCCAGCAGGGATGTCTTTTATTCCAAGTAAACTGAGTGTGGTAGCTGGTGGTTTTGGAGTGGCGAGTAAAGTGACATACCAAAATCTAGACACAGGAGAGGCTTATTCTACTGAAAATCCTTTGGGGACGCCTATTTATGCAGCTGTAGCATATAAGGTGGTGGACAATGTTTCTGTGGGATTTAGTTTTACTACGCCTTTCGGAAGTACAGTTCAGTGGCCAGAAAAATGGACAGGAGATGAAATCGTAACTAAAATGAGCCTGAAGAGTTATTTCTTCCAGCCAGCAGTTTCTGTGAAGATGGCGGATTGGATGTCAGTGGGTCTGAGCTATATGTATGTAAAAGGACAAGTGGACTGGGATAAGAAACTTAATAAATTTAATGGTAGTTTAAATTTAAAAGACACCAAAGCAAGTGGACATGGTCTAGGATTGGGATTCTATTTTAGACCAACGGATAAACTTGATGTAAGTGTTGCATACCGTTCGCCTGTGATTGTGAAGGCTAATGATGGTGTTGTGAGTTTTAATGTGTCTTCGGCATTGTATTCAGCGCTGAAAGTGGATGCTAATGGTCAGGATAGATTCAAAGCGGAACTTCCATTAGTAGAAGAATACACGATAGGAGCTACATATAGAATCACTCCAAAATGGCAGGTTTCAGCGGATTTCAACTATACAGGATGGTCTCGCTATGATGCTCTGACGCTTGATTTCGAAAACGCACTTATAGGAAATCAAAAAGATAAAACAGTATTGAAAAACCTTAAAAACTTTAAGAATACACAGACTTGGCGTTTTGGAACTCAGTATCAGTTTACTGACATGATTGCTGGGCGTTTAGGATATTACTATGACCAGTCTCCATATGAGGATAAGGATTTCATTCCAGAAACTCCATCTTTTGATAATAATGTGATAACGGCTGGTATTGGGCTGAAGTTTAATAAATTTAATGTTGATATTTCTGGAGGATATGCATTTATGAAGAGAAGAAATAGTATGAATGATAATTTAGGATTTTATGGACAGTTGAAATCCAAAGCAGCATATTTCGGTCTAGGAATTTCTTATAACCCTTTTTAATTTGAAATCATGAAAAAAGTATTTATATCATCAATGGCCGTTTTGGCTGTTTTGTCAGTTACAAGTTGTAAAACTGATTTTGAAACCGATGTGGCGGATATCGCGGTAACTAGCGGAGAAGCAGATTTTAGTAAATATGTGGCTCTTGGAAATTCCTTGACTTCTGGATATAGAGATGGGACAGTGTATTTAGATGGGCAGCTGGAGTCTTATCCTGCGATGATTGCTGAACAGATGCAGAAAGCAGGAGGAGGAACTTTTACTCAGCCTTTGGTGCCAGATAACATCGGTGGTTTCGCTAATATACCAGGGTTTAAAGGGAAATTAACTCTTCAAGTAGTGAATGGAGCATTGACTCCTGTGTATTCTACGGCTGTTAGTACATTAGATAGATTAACAGGAACATACAATAATATGGGAGTGCCTGGTGCTAAGTCTTTCCATTTGGTGGCTAATGGTTATGGTAACATGGCTGGGCTGACAACAGGAACAGCAAATCCGTATTTCGTGAGATTTGCGTCTTCTTCGACAGCGAGTGTTTTAGAGGATGCTAAGGCTCAGAATCCTACATTTTTCTCTCTTTGGATAGGGAATAATGATGTGCTTTCTTATGCGACTTCAGGAGGAGTGGGAACGAACCAAACAGGAAACACCAATCCAAGAACATATTCTTCTAATGACATCACAGATCCTAATGTTTTAGCAGGGTCTATCAGAGCTGTTTTAGAAGGGATGAAATCAGTGGGAGCAACTAAAGGGGTGATAGCAAACATTCCGAATGTGACTTCTATTCCTTTCTTTACAACGGTTCCGTATAATGCTGTTCCATTGGATGAAGCTCAAGCTACTGCTTTGAATGCCCAGTTGGTAGGAAGATTAAAACCTGTTTTGACTGCTTTGGGGCAAGGAGATAGATTGAAAACATTGGTAGTTGGGCAAAATCCATTATTGATAAAAGATGAAACCTTGACTGATTTATCAGCTCAAATCACGGCAGTTTTGACAAGAAATGGTGTTTCTGCTGCTGAGGCGGCTTTCATTGGGACTACTTATGGACAGGCTCGCCACACTACGAATGAAGATTTGGTATTATTATCTACAAAACCTGTTATCAATTCTAAAGTAACTGGAGTTTCTGAGCAATTTAATAAACTAGGAATTACTTATCCTTTGGAAGATAAACATGTATTGACGAAATCAGAAGTGGCGCAAGTTCAGACAGCGACAAATGCTTATAATACTCAAATAAAGGCTTTAGCGGAGGCTTATGGATTGGCTTTTGTAGATGCTAATGCTAAAATGGTAGAACTGAGCAAAAACTCTGGAATTCAGTACAATGGAGTGAGCTATTCCACTACATTTGTTACAGGAGGTTCGTTTTCATTAGATGGTGTACACCTTACAGGAAAGGGATATGCTGTGATTGCTAATGAATTTATCAAAGCTATCAATGCTAAGTATAAATCCAACTTACGCCAAGTAAATCCAAATAACTATTCGGGAGTGAAGTTTCCATAACATTTTATAATTAAATAAAAACCGCTTGATATTTTTCAAGTGGTTTTATTTTTATTAAATTTGCAACTCTCAAAAAACTCAAGTTAAACAATGGCTTCTCAAACATCTTATTTATTCAGCACTAGGACCAGTAGACAGTTAGCTGAAAAAATTGCTCATTATTATGGGCAGGAACTAGGAAAAATCAATTTTCAAGAGTTTAGTGATGGTGAATTTGAGCCTGTTTTAGACCAATCCGTAAGAGGCGGAAGGGTCTTTTTAATAGGTTCTACATTTCCTCCAGCGGACAATCTTTTAGAGCTTCTTCTTATGATAGATGCGGCTAAAAGAGCTTCTGCAAAGAATATTACGGTGGTTCTTCCGTATTTTGGTCTAGCAAGACAAGACAGAAAGGACAAACCGAGAGCGCCAATAGGTGCGAAATTGGTTGCAAATCTTTTAACAACAGCGGGAGCAACTAGAGTGATGACAATGGATCTGCATGCAGACCAGATTCAAGGTTTTTTCGAAATTCCAGTAGACCATCTTTATGCATCGGCTATTTTTGTGGAGTATATTAACTCTTTGAATTTGGATAATTTGACCATAGCCTCGCCTGATATGGGAGGAGCTAAAAGAGCCAAAAACTATGCAAACCATTTAGGAGCAGAAGTTACCATTTGCTACAAAGAAAGAAAAAAAGCGAATGAAGTGGCAGAAATGACCCTCATTGGTAATGTAGAAGACAGAAATGTGATTTTGGTGGATGATATGGTGGATACAGCGGGAACACTCTGTAAGGCTGCGGATATCATCATGGAGAGAGGAGCAAAAAGTGTAAGAGCTATCGCTACTCACGGAGTGCTTTCTGGAAAGGCATATGAGAATATAGAGAAGTCTAAATTGCAGGAAATTATCATCACAGATTCAATTCCTCTTAAAAACAGTTTGTCATCTAAAATAAAAGTGCTATCTTGCGCCCCGTTATTTGCAGATGTGATGAATCTTGTTCATAACAAGAAATCCATCAATGACAAGTTTATATTTTAAAATAATTAAATTTTTTATAAAATGAAATCTATTACAATTCAAGGACAGAAAAGAGAAAGCGTGGGTAAAAAATCTACAAAAGCTCTACGCGATGCTGAATTAGTTCCTTGTGTTGTTTATGGAGGTAAAGAACCATTACATTTCTCTACAGAAGAGAAATCTTTCAAAAACTTGGTTTACACTCCTGAGGCACACACGGTATCTATTGAAGTAGGTGGACAGACTATTCCAGCAGTATTACAAGACATTCAGTTTCACCCAATTACGGACAGAATCCTTCATGTGGATTTCTACCAGTTGAGTGCTGACAAACCAGTAGTAATGGAAGTTCCTGTGAAAATTACAGGTCGTGCTAAAGGTGTTGTAGCGGGTGGTGTTCTTAGGCAATCATTCAGAAAACTGAAATTAAAAGCAGTTCCTGCTAATTTACCAGATGAAATCGTGGTAGATGTGACTCCGCTTAAAATTGGTAACAAAATTTATGTGGGAGACATCAAAACTGATGCGTACACATTCTTACATCCAGACAATGCTGTAATCGCAGCTGTGAAGATGTCTAGAAATGCGATGAAAAACGCAGGTGCTGCAGGAGCAGACGATGAAGATGATGAATAAAATAATCTTTTCATAAGTTTAAAACAAAAGACTGTCAATTTTTGATGGTCTTTTGTCTTTATTAACATAAATCAATTTTCAATAAAATAAAAACCTATACTTTTGCTTCATAAATTTTAAAATTAAAAATATGAAAATATTAGCATTTGCAGCGAGTAATCATTCCAACTCTATCAATAAACAGTTGGTTTCCTATATTTCAAGTAAATTTGAAGGGCATGATGTAGAACTTCTTGATATTAACGATTACGAAATGCCTATTTACAGCATAGACAGAGAGGTAAGCGGTGGCGTCCCTAAACTGGCAGAAGATTTTGCAGCGAAGATAGATGGGGCGGATTTGCTTATTATTTCGTTGGCGGAATATAATGGTTCTTATTCCACGGCTTTCAAAAATATTTTTGACTGGATATCAAGAATTCCAAACAGAAGTGCTTTTGGTGATAAAAAAGTTTTCCTCACTGCTACAGCTCCAGGCCCTAGAGGAGGTCTTACAATCTTGGAAACCGCAAAGGCAAGATTCCCATACAATGGAGGAAATGTGATAGAGGATTTTTCTCTTCCGAATTTTTCTGAGAATTTTGATGCAGAAAAAGGAATAATCGATGCAGAAAAGAAAAAGGAACTAGAAGCGAAAATAGAAAAAGTAAAACAAGTTCTCATAAATTAAATATTTAAATAGCGGTCTTAATGGGCTGCTATTTAGATTTTTAAACCGAAATAAATTAAATAAATTTTATTTTTTACTGATAAATTATTACCTTTGTCTGCTCAATTAGTTATTATTATGAAATTTATTGTCACAAGTGGCGAGTTACAAAAAGCTTTAAATACGGTAAGTGGTGTGATATCTAGTTCACAATCTAGACCGATATTGGAGAATTTTCTTTTTGAGTTAGAAAATAATTTGCTTAAAATCACAGCATCAGACGGAGAGACTACTCTTTTGACATCTTTGGCGGTTAAGTCAGAGAGCAATGGTAAAATAGCGGTTCCTGCTAAGATGTTTCAGGATGCGATAAAAACATTTGGTGATCAGCCTCTTACTTTTTTGGTGAAACCAAATGAAAATGGAGGTGGGCTTTTGGAAATTTTAGATGAGAAGGATAACTATTTCATAGCGTTGGACAATGCAGAGGAATATCCTGAATTGGCAGAATTTAGTTCTTCGCAAAAAGTTACTATTTCATCAGGAGTTCTTGCGGAGGCTCTTTCTAAAACGCTTTTCGCGACAAGTAATGATACGCTTCGTCCTGTGATGACGGGGGTGTTTTTCCAGTTTGGAGAAGAGGAGGCTAATTTTGTAGCAACGGATTCTCATAGATTGGTAGTTTATAAAAGAACAGATATTAAAAATAGTGAGCCGATGGAGTTCATTATGCCTAAAAAACCACTGAGTATCTTTAAAAATATTCTGACAAGTTCAGATGATGAGGTGGTTATAGAGTTTAATGAAAACATGGCGAAGTTTTCTTTCAAGGAGCATGTATGGATTTGTCGTTTGATAGATGGAAAATACCCTAACTATAACGCAGTAATTCCTAAGGAAAATCCTAATGTGCTGACTATAAACAGAACACTTTTATTAAGTTCTATCAAAAGAGCTTCCATTTTTGCCAGCAAATCTACCAGTCAGGTAAGATTTAAGTTGTCTGGGAATATTCTTTATCTTCATGCGGAAGATACAGAATATGCAAACAAAGCAGAAATGCAGATACCATGTGACTACTCAGGAGAGGATATCAATATAGGGTATAGTTCAAAATTCCTGACAGAAATGATAGCGGTTCTAGATTCAGAGGATATTATCATGAGAATGTCCCAAGCGAATAGACCAGGGATTGTAGAACCAGCGGACGGACTGGATGAGGAAGAGCAAATACTCATGCTGTCAATGCCAGTAATAGGTTTAAATTAACAAAATGAAAATAAACGAGATGTAGAGTAAAAGACCTTTGCATCTCCTTTTTTAATATTTATATTTCAATGAAGATTTCGAATAATTGGCTTAAAGATTACATTAGTACAGATTTAAATTCAGAAAAAATAGGAACCTACCTCACAGATATAGGTTTGGAAGTAGAGGGGATAGATAAATTTGAAACTATCAAAGGAAGTTTGGAAGGTATCGTCGTAGGTAAGGTTTTAACTTGCGAAAAACATCCAAACGCTGATAAATTAAGCAAAACAACTGTAGATGTAGGAAATGCCACAATTCTAAATATCGTCTGTGGAGCTCCTAATGTGGCCGCGGGACAGATAGTTGCGGTGGCTGTGGTAGGGACTACTTTGTTTGATAAAAGCGGAGGTTCTTTTACGATTAACAGAAATAAAATCAGAGGAGAGGTTTCGGAAGGGATGATTTGTGCAGAGGATGAGATAGATTTGGGCAACAGCCATGATGGAATTATGGTTTTGGATGAGACTTATGAAGTAGGAAAACCTCTGGCGGATTACTTTGATATTCAGCAAGATGAAGTTTATGAAATAGGACTGACACCTAATAGGACAGATGCCATTTCTCACTATGGTGTGGCGAGAGATTTACACGCATTTTTAACTTGTAATGGAATTGATTCTAAGCTAGTTAAAATGGAAACTTATGCTGCTGAATCAGAAGGTGAGCATAACTTCTCCATCGAGGTGGAAAATAATGATTTGGCGCCGAGATATATTGGTGCTGTTTTGAAAAATATAAAAGTAGGAGAATCTCCAGAATGGCTGAAAAACAGACTGAAAGCGATAGGTCTTTCACCAATAAATAATGTGGTGGATGTTACCAACTATATTCTTCATGCTTATGGACAGCCGCTTCATGCTTTTGATTTAGATAAAATAGGAGGAAATAAAATAACGGTAGGAAACAGCCCGAAAGGAACGAAATTCACCACACTGGACGGAGTGGAGAGAACGCTGAACGGAGAGGAAATTATGATAAAAGATGGAAATCAGAAACCACTTTGCATTGCTGGGATTTTTGGTGGGCTGGACAGCGGAGTTTCTGAGCAGACGCAGTCTATTTTCTTGGAAAGTGCTTACTTTAATCCTGTTACTGTTCGTAAAGGAGCTAAATTCCACGGACTGAATACCGATGCTTCTTTCCGTTTTGAGAGAGGAGTAGACCCGAATAATACTAAAACTACTATTTCCCTAGCAGTGAAACTGTTACAGGAACTGACAGGAGCGACATTGGTAGGGGATTATATAGAGCATTACCCTGAAAAAATAAAACCTCATAATGTGATTTTTAGATATTCTAAATTGGATCAAATCTTAGGAATAAAAATCCATAGAGGGAAAGTAAAAGAGATTTTGAAATCATTGGAAATAGAACCTCTTAACGAAATTGCTGATGGGCTAGAACTTTTGGTGCCGAATTACAGAGCTGATGTTACCAGAGAAATAGATGTGATAGAGGAAATCCTTAGAATTTATGGGTATAATAAGATAGATGCGCCGCAGAAAATTTCTTTCACTCCAGTCAAATTGAGTTTTGATGACCAAGATGAATTAGAAAACGAGTGGGCAAGGGCTCTTCAGGCGAATGGGTTTTATGAAGTGATGAATAATTCTCTTACTTCGGTGGAGGATGAAACGGATGCTGTAAAACTGCTAAATCCATTGAGTGGTGACTTGGCGTTTATGAGAAAATCTTTGCTGGAAGGGCTTTTGGAGAATGCGGTTTATAATATCAACAGAAAAAATGCGGATATTAAGTTTTTCGAATTAGGAAAAATTTATCATAAAAAAGATAAATACGAGGAGAGAAAACAGCTGGCGATTTTAGTTTCGGGAAGAAATCATTCTGAAAACTGGCTTCTTCCGAAAGGAAACACAAGTTTTTATCATCTAAAAGCGTATGTTTCTCTTGTTTTAAGTAAGTTGAATTTTGATATTGTTGAAAAGCCATTGCAGGATGGTCGTTTTTCGGATGCGATAGAATTTTCAGTTGAAGGAAAAACAGTTGCAAGGCTCGGAAAAGTAAGTCCAAAAATGCTGAAAAAATTTGACATAGAACAAGAGGCTTTCTATGCAGAAATAGAACTTGAAGAATGTCAAAATCTTCGTAATACAGAGAATTTGCGTTTCAAAGATATTCCTAAATTTAACAAAACTAGAAGGGATTTGGCGCTGTTAGTAGATAAGTCTGTGCTATACACACAGCTTTATAATGCTGCTAAAAACAACAGGTCTCCATTCTTGAAGAGCATCAATTTGTTTGATGTGTATGAAGGAAAAAATCTTCCAGAGGATAAGAAATCTTATGCGTTGAGTTTTGAACTTCTTAACGAAGAAAAAACGATGGAAGAGAAGGAAATAGCGCAAGTGATGGATTCTTTGGTAAATGTTTTCAAGAAACAGTTTAATGCGGAACTCCGCTCATAAATACACGAATTATGAAAAAAATAATTTTACTAACAGCCGTGCTTGCTTTGTCTTTGTCTTGTTCCAATGCATCTGTTGCAGGAAAAAAAGACAATGTACATCTGAACAATACCAGTTGGGTTTTAGAGGAAAATTCTAAGACAAACTCTGGAATTACTTTAGAAATAGCAAAGGGCAGAGTTTCAGGTTTTTCTGGGTGTAATAATTATTTTTCGGAATTAGTTACAAATCCAAAAGGAACTTTTCAAGTAAAAAGTATAGGAGCGACACGAATGCTTTGTGATAATATTTCTGTGGAAGAAGATTATCTAAATTTGCTTGAAAAAGTGAATAAATATGTAATCAGCGAAACTTCTTTGGAGTTGTATAAAGACAATGTTTTGTTATTGAAATTTAAAAGAAAGTAACTTTTTTTGATAGATAATTTTGTTGTTTTAGAAAAAAAAAGTACTTTTGCAAACCTATTATGGACAAATATAGAAACTATGACATTAGTTTTTCTGGTCTAAAGCAAGGAAAACATGAGTTTGAGTTCTGTGTTGAACAGCAGTTCTTTGATTTATTTAAGGCTGAAGAAGAATTTGAAAATGCCAAAATAATCAGTAAAGTTTTACTTGAAAAACATTCTACTTTTTTGGATTTAGTAATTTCTGTTTCGGGAATAGTGGATTTGACTTGTGATATCAGTAATGAAAAATTCCAGTATCCAATAAACAATGAAATAAAATTCTTAGTAAAGTTCGGAGAAGAATATGATGATAGTAATGAAGAGATTATTACAATTCCTCATCACTATAGCGAGTTCAATATCGCTCAGTTTATCTACGAAGCAGTGGTTCTTGCTGTTCCTATGAAGAAAGTATCTCCTGCCGCATTAGAAAACGAAGAATTTCAGAATTTACTAGATAAATTCAGTCCTAAAATAAATGAAGAAAAGGCGGATGATGAAGACATAGATCCAAGATGGGAAGCGTTGAATAAATTGAGAAAATAAAAGTTAATATAAAAAGCTAAAAATTATTAGAAATGGCACATCCTAAAAGAAGACAGTCATCTACAAGAAGAGATAAAAGAAGAACTCACTACAAAGCAGTAGTTCCTCAATTAGCAAAAGATGCTACAACAGGTGAATTACACCTATATCACAGAGCTCACTGGCATGAAGGAAAACTTTACTACAGAGGTAAAGTAGTTCTTGAAAAAGAAGTAGAATCTGCAGAATAACGATAGATTTTTGGTAAAATCTCCAAAAATCACGGTAGAAATATAGAACCATTCTTTTTACGAAAGTGAATGGTTTTTTGTGTTTATTTACTATATTTGGACAATAAAATTATTTTTTATGGATATTAAAGACTTACAAAACCTTATTAAATTTGTTTCAAAGGCTGATGTAGCTGGAGTAAAATACAAAACTAAGGATTTTGAAATCAATATTACCAATCATACATTTGGTACGGTGGTTACGACTCCACAGATGACACAAGTTCAGCCAATGGTAAATGCAGCTCCTGTTGCACAGCCAGAGCAGGAAGTTTCTGCAAATTCAGCAGAACCAGCAGATAATGGTAAATACATCACGATAAAATCTCCTATCATTGGTACTTTCTACAGAAAACCAGCTCCAGACAAAGAGCCTTTCGTAAGTGTAGGAAGCGAAATCACAGAAGGAACGGTTATTTGTGTGGTGGAAGCTATGAAATTATTCAATCAGATAGAGTCTGAAGTGAGTGGAAAAATCGTGAAAATATTGGTGGATGATGCTACTCCTGTAGAGTACGACCAGCCATTATTCTTAGTAGATCCATCATAAATTACTCTATTCATTGTAATTGATAAACAGAAAAATAATGTTTAAAAAGATATTAATTGCCAATCGTGGAGAGATTGCGATGAGAATCCTCAGAACTTGTAAAGAGATGGGAATCAAAACAGTAGCGGTCTACTCAAGCGCGGATAAAGACAGTCTGCATGTAAGATTTGCGGATGAAGCGGTATGTATAGGTCCTGCGGCGAGTAAGGATTCTTATCTGAAAATTCCTAACATCATTGCAGCTGCAGAAATTACAAATGCAGATGCCATTCACCCTGGCTATGGATTTTTGGCTGAAAATGCTAATTTTTCTAGAATTTGTCAGAAAAATGGAATAAAATTCATAGGAGCTACGCCAGAGCAAATAGAAAAAATGGGTGACAAAGCCACTGCAAAAGCAACAATGAAAGCGGCTGGAATTCCTTGTGTTCCAGGGTCTGATGGACTTGTAGAATCTTTGGAAGAAGCTGAAAAAATTGCTGAAGAAATCGGCTATCCTGTAATGATAAAAGCTACCGCAGGTGGTGGTGGTAAGGGAATGCGTGCCATCTGGAGCAAAGAAGAGCTTAGAGAAAGCTGGGATTCTACTATTCAAGAGGCTTTAGCGGCTTTCGGGAATGGTGGAATGTACATGGAAAAACTTATAGAAGAGCCAAGACACATAGAATTTCAAATTGCTGGAGATAGATATGGAAGGGCTTGCCATTTATCAGAAAGAGACTGCTCTATTCAGAGAAGAAATCAAAAATTGATAGAAGAAACGCCTTCTCCTTTTATGACGGAAGAACTTCGTGAGAAGATGGGAAATGCTGCTGTGAAAGCAGCTGAATATATCGGATATGAAGGAGTAGGAACAATAGAATTTTTGGTTGATAAACACAGAAATTTCTATTTCATGGAGATGAATACTCGTATTCAGGTGGAACACCCTATTACAGAGCAGGTTATAGATTATGACCTTATCCGCGAGCAGATTTTATTAGCAGCAGGAGAAAAAATTCTTGGGAAAAACTATTATCCAAAATTGCACTCTATAGAATGTAGAATCAACGCGGAAGATCCGTATTCTGATTTTAGACCTGCACCTGGGAAAATCACTCAGCTCAATATCCCTGGAGGACATGGTGTGAGAGTGGATACGCATGTGTATGCTGGCTATACGATTCCACCAAACTATGACTCTATGATTGCTAAGCTTATCATCACAGCACAGACTAGAGAAGAGGCTATTGCTAAAATGAAAAGGTCTTTGGAGGAGTTTTATATAGAAGGAGTGAAAACTACGATTCCTTTCCATAGACAGCTGATGGACAATCCTGATTTCCTTGCTGGAAATTACACAACTAAGTTCATGGAGACTTTTGTGATGGATAAAGATTATGAATTTCACTAATGATTAAAAAGAAACACTACTAAATTTTAGTAGTGTTTTTATTTTTCGCTTTTTACTTTACGCCTATTTTTCCAAGTAATATAAAGAATACAGCGATTACTAAATAAGATAGTCCATTAGGAGATAAAAGCGTCCCTGCTAAAACCACACATGTCCCTACGATAGCAAAAAGCAGCATGGTGTATTTCAGGGTTTTGTTTTTTAGTAAATGTTCTCTAAACAATTTAAAAAGCCCTAAATACAAACAAAAATTAACCACATAAATGAACAGAATAGGAATGGCTGATATGTCGTAATTTAGTTCTTTTAGGAAAGGATAGGTATTAGATAAATAAAAAATTAAAAGATAAATAGTCATTAGCCCAAAGCCGACCAAAGCACTATTTACGGGCATTCCTGTTCTTTTACTGATATTGCCTAAATTCAGGAATTTTTTAGAATATTCTAGATTGTAGAATTGGTAAGGAGCACGGGTATTAGCAAGAACAAGCCCATTGCAAGTTCCTAATACAGAGATGATTATGAATAGCTGTATGATTATCGCTCCTGCTTCGGTGGAAATTTTTCTAGAAAATTCTATGATGTAGGTGTCGCCCAGCTGCTGTATTTCATCACTGCTCATATTGGAGACAATTCCCAAATAATAAAAAACATAAACCACCAAGACTATCAAAGTCCCTGATATTAAAGCTTTTGGGAGATTTTTCTGTGAGTCTTTGATTTCTCCAGAAATTTGCATCGCGATATACCACCCGTCCATAGAAAAGGCGATAGGAATGAAACTTGCGCCCACTAAAAGCCAAAAATTAGTTTCATTGGAAGAGATTATGGTTTGATTTTCAATTTGATTTAGCGGTTCGGTGTCATTTCCTAAAAGGCTGATAATTCCAAAAGCAGCAATGAAAATGAGCGGAAACAGCTTTAAAACCGCGGTTAATTGTAAAAAAACACCACTGGATTTTGGCCTGAAAATATTAAGGAATAAAAATATAACTCCATTGCACCAGCCTATCAGTGAATAGTGCAGGAAATTAGGTTCAAAATCAATAAACTTGGCAAAAAGGTGAGAGATATAAATGCCTGATACAGTGAGTAGTACTCCCGCCAGCAAAGGCAAAAACATAATGAAATAAACCCATCCCACATAAGCCGCCGCTCTCTTCCCATAGCGAAATTCCACATAATGCAGGATACCACCTTCTTTCGGAGAGAAAATGGTATAATTTGCCATAGATGCCGCTGAAAAAACTACACTGATTCCCACGATGATAAAGCCCATCACACCCGCATAAACATTGCCATTGGTGGAGGCCAAAACATCATCTACTTTGAAGAAAATACCAGAACCTATCATCTGTCCGACTACCATGGACACCGCCATGAACAGTCCGTATCTTACCTCTAATTTCTGTCCCATTGTTTGATTTTAGTCGTTTAGGGCAACAAATATAACTTTTTCGCATCGAAAATATTTATTTCAGGGCTAAATATTTTAAAATTCATAAATAAATATTATTAACTTTGTGAAAACTATGATTTGATGCTTGTATCCAAGGAAAAAGTTAGTGGACTTATTATCACTCACAATGAGGAAAAAAACATTCGTGAAGTATTGGAATGCTTTGACTTCTGTGATGAAATCGTTATCGTGGATTCTTTTAGCACGGATAGAACTTTAGAAATTGCTGAAACTTTCCCGAATGTGAAAATCATTCAAAATAAATTTGAAAACTTTACAAAGCAACGGAATTTGGCTCTCGATAATGCCAAAAATGACTGGGTTTTGTTTCTGGATGGAGACGAGAGAATCACACCAGAGCTAAAAGCAGAAATCATAGAAACGCTAAATTCTGAGAACAAAAAGGATGCTTATTATTTTTATCGAAAATTCTTTTTTGAAGGAAAACCTATCAACTATTCGGGAACTCAGAATGATAAGAATTTCAGGCTTTTTAGAAAATCTAAAACAAGGTACATCACCGAGAAAAAAGTACACGAAACCCTTGATATAAAGGAAAATATCGGTTCTCTGAAAAATAAGCTTCTTCATTATTCTGTGGCTGATAAGGAATCCTACCGCAGGAAAATGATTCACTACGGAGAGCTGAAAGGGAAGGAGCTTTTTGAGAAAGGGAAAAAATATAGTTTTTTCACACAGATGGCAAAAACAGCCTTTAAATTCTTTAAATCTTATATTCTAAAATTAGGAATTTTAGATGGGAAAGATGGTTTTGAATTGTGTAAATTACAGACGCTCAGCGTTTATGAAACTTATGAATCCCTCAAAAGAGAAGAAAGAAAATGAAAATTTGTGTTATTAGTTTTGATTTTTGGGGTTATGATGCCCATATCGTAGAGACCTTGAAGGAAAAGGGAATAGAGGCGAACCACATCAAGATAGGGGCGGTTTCTTATGAGAATTTCGGGGAGAGATTGACCAATTTTTTCTCCAAAGTGTTTTTGGGCAAAAACCTCAAATACCAAAAGAGACAAAAATTCGTGATAGAGCAGCTGGATAAGCTGGGACATCAAGACCAGATTTTGGTTTTAAATGCGGATACTTTTGACCGTTCTACACTGGAATACATGAAAAGATGCACCAATAGGTTCATCACATTTTTGTACGATAATCTAGACAGATTTCCTGTGCAGGATAAGTTGCATTTTTTTGATAAAATCTATTCGTTTGATGACAAAGATATTGAAAAACACGGATTTGAAAGATTAACAAATTATAATTATCTGCCATTTTTGTCACAAGAAAAACAAAATCCAAGTGAGGACGCTCTATACATAACATCATACGACAAAAAAAGAATAAAACAACTGGATATTCTTTCACAGAAATTTGAGGAGCTGAGATTAAAATTTGACCTGTATGTTATCGGGAAGAAAAGCTGGAAAAATCAGCTGATGAAGCCTTTTTCGAAGAATAAAATAGTTTTCACCAGAAAGAGAATAAATCACGAAAACCTGCCGGAGTTTTATAAAAGGACAAAAGTTATTTTAGACCTGATGAGAGAAAACCAGTATGGGCTGAGTTTCCGTGTGTTTGAGGCGATGGCATTGGAGAAAAAAATAATTACGGATAATGAAAAAATAAAAAATTATGATTTCTACAATCCCAATAATATTTTGATCTTAAATAAAGATTTTAGTAATATTACAAAAGAATTTTTTGAAACGCCGTACCAGTCACTGCCAGAGGAAATTTATAAAAAATATACTCTGAAAAAATGGGTAGAGCGAGTTTTTAATTTAGAAAACAATTAAAATGACATCGTATTCTGTAGCTTTGTGTTCGTATAATGGAGAGAAATATATCCATCAGCAGATAGATTCCATTCTCAATCAGACGCATAAACCAAGTGAAATAGTGGTCTGCGATGATGGCTCTACCGATAGAACTCACGAAATATTGGCAGAATATCAGAAACAATATCCAGAGATATTCAGAATACATTTTAATGAAATCAATCTACGAAGTGTCAAAAACTTTGAAAAAGCAATTTCTCTATGCAGTAAAGAGATTATTTTCCTAAGCGATCAAGATGATATCTGGGCAGAAAACAAAGCTGAAAAAATAGTTTCTTTTCTGGATAATCACTCTGAAATAGATGCTGTGGCAACTAATGGATTTTGTATCGATGAGAATGGAACTATTCATGAGAAATATTCTCTTTGGGATGCTCCTGTATTTTTGAAAGAAAAAGGGAAAAACATTGATTATTTTGAAATAATACTTCATTGTAATATTGCAACAGGCGCTTCTATGGTGTTTAGAGCGGCTCTAAAACCTGAAATCATACCTTTTCCAGTTTTAAAAGACTATCACCATGATGAATGGATAGCATTAAATACTACAAGAAAAGGGCGTTTCGAGTTCTTGAATGACAAGTTATTCTATTACAGAACTCACCAAGAGCAGCAGGTGGGCGGCGTTTTTTTTGACAAAACAGAGGAAGGAAAAGCCAAACTTATGAGGTTTTTTGATTTAGAACCCACTTCTTTTTCAAGTTACAAAAGACTATTAAAAAGGTTATTAAGATTCTATGAAATCAATGTTATTATAGAAAATAGAAGCCAAGGTCATCCTTCTAGCAACATTTCACAGTCCATAAAAGAGAGATATGATGCCCTAAAAAATGAGTTTAAAAATAAATTTCCTCTCAAAAGCAGAATATTATTTTTGGTAGACAAAATTATGGGCAAAAAACGATAAGGATTATTTAGTTTTTTTTGTTGAAATATGTTCTTATCATAAGTTTAAATTTATCTTTAAACTTTAATTCTGAAAAATATGGCGATGCCATAACCTCAGCAAAGCTTTTATGCTTTAAAAAGTTTTTTATGTAAGTGTTTTTGGTGCGTATCATGTTTCTTTGGGCATCGGGAAACATCTCGAAATCTGGGATAAGATTTTTCAGCACAAGCATCGTTTTGAATTCTCTTTCCTCTTGAGATTTGCCACTCCACACGCCTACATTTTCTCTATATACACCCATTTTTTCTGGGAAATATTTTATTTTTCCTTTTTTAGAAAGCCATGACCAAAGAGGATAATCACCTAAAAAAGAAGTGTAATACCATTCTGGAAACTCTATTTCCATATTTCTGAAAACAACAGAAGGAGTATGGATAAAATTTCCTTTAGATAAATCATCTATTGTGTAAACATCCTTACTGCTCAGTCTTTTTTCATAATCCAAATCCGTGCTCAGAGTTTCGCCATTTCGAATGAAAATATTGTGAAACGTAAGCGTGAAATCTTCATTTTTTTCTAAAAAATCTGTTTGTTTTTGGAGTTTGTTTTCATCTATCCAGTAGTCATCTCCCTCGCAAACAGCGATATATTTCCCTTCTGCCATTTTAAGGGTAGAAATAAGATTAGGAAGCATACCGATATTTTCTGGATGCTGGATATATTTCACCGAAATATTTTCTGGAGCAGATTTTATGATGTTTTTTACTATTTCGTCTGTAGAATCAGGCGATTTGTCATTTGAAATAATCAATTCCAAAGGGAAATTGGTTTTTTGAAGAAAAACACCTTTTATGGCTTCTTCGATATATTTTTCGTGTCCATAAGTAATCATTACAACACTTACTAATGGCTTCATACTACTAAGAATTTTAACAAAGATAATAATTACACTTAATTTGAGATAAAGGATTTTAATAATTCCAATCGTGGTTTCATTTGAGCCTCATTATTATATAATTTTATGAATTTCTGTTGTCCAGCAAAGGCAATTTCCTTTATCAGTTTCGGAGAGAAAATAATTTTTTCGATATTTTCTATAATATTATTTGAATCAGGCTGGATGATAATCATCTCTAAATCAGGAATAAAATGATATTCCCCTGTCTCTTTGATAAAATTTTCATTATTGGGATCGGTATTCATCACAAGGCAGCCATTCAGAGCGGCTTCTGCAACAGCTCCCAGAGGGAAACCATCAAATGCCCCCTTGCTTAAAAGGTCGGACTTATTGGGAGAAATGATAATATCTATATTTCTAAATACACCCGCCAAATCATCATATGGCAAACTTCCGTAAAATTTTATTTTATCCTCATAACCAGATATATCTATGATTGATGGATTATAATTTCCAATAACATGAAATTTTATAAAATCATATTTTGGACTAAGTTTTTTCATGACCTCTATGAAGATAGGATACCCCTTGTCCCTGCCGTCTTCTGTATATCTCCCTGCACAAAAACAGATATCAAGTGTTTTTTTGTCAGGATAGTATAATCTTTCTGCTACATTAAAAATGAAGGATTTCTGAGGTATTGCTGCTCCAAATATGAAAGAGATTTTCTCTTTTGGGCAGAATTTTTTTCTTATCAAATATTCATAAGTTGCTCTTTGAGTCACAATAACTTTTTTGAAGTATTTAGAAGATAGCACTTTTTTTAATTTAGCATCAGAACTTTCTTCTTCAAAACCGAATCCGCCGCCAGGGTAAAGTGTAAATACGAAAGGAATTTTATTTTTCTCTAAAGCGGGAAGCATTTCTGCTATATTATTGATAAATATGCAGTAGAACAATTTAGTATTAATATTATAACTCCCTTTGTTACCAAATTTTGTTATCTTATTTTCTTCAAAGAATTTAGGAAATTTATCTTTAAGGTTTTCAATATACATTGCCTGATTATTGGGAGATTCACTTACTGCAACATAGGTTTTAGGCGTAAGAAGGAATTTCAAATTATTGATATTCTCCATGTAATAAGTAAATTCTTCATATCTAAACCCTGATTTAGGGTTGGGGAAGAAATCATCATAAATCAATAAGTTATATTTTTTTGTTCCTTTGTAAAAATGGTTTTTAAACAAAATTCTCCGTATAAAACTAAACATAAACCAATAATTTAGTACGAATATACAAAATATTTTTCAGTGAAAATTATGCTTATTACATACAGAATTTTTCTTAAATTTGCCCTATTTTCCAATAAGTTATGATTTTTAATTCCATTGATTTTGCGATATTTCTGCCGATAGTGTTTCTTATTTATTGGTTTTTGGTAAATAAGAACTTAAAATTACAGAATTTGTTCATTCTTGCAGCCAGTTATGTTTTTTATGGCTGGTGGGACTGGAAATTCTTGACGCTTATTGTATTTAGTACATTGGTGGATTATAC
>CAUQMH010000001.1:0-96292 GCA_963519075.1 uncultured Flavobacteriaceae bacterium | reverse complement strand
CTGGGAAGATTTTTCTAATATAAATTTTCCTCAGGATTTGGTGGATTCCGTAGAAGAATTCCAGCTGTCTTCAGAACATGAACTATACCAAATAATAATTTATGATAAATAGAGATATGAAAAAAACAAAGATAATAGCAACATTGGGACCTGCGTCTTCTAGCAGAGAGACCATGATAGAAATGATAAAAGAAGGAGTGGATGTGTTTAGAATTAATTTTTCTCATGCTGACTATGATTTGGTGAAGAAAAATGTGGAGCTTATCCGTTCTATCAACCAAGAGTATGGCTTTAATACGGCTATTCTTGGGGATTTACAAGGGCCTAAGCTCCGTGTAGGCGTGGTAAAAGAAGGTTCTTTTATCAACCCTGGGGACATTCTTACTTTTACTAATGAAAATGTAGAAGGAGATGCATCCAGAGTGTATATGACCTACGAAAGATTTGCAAAAGATGTAAAAGTAGGCGAGAGAATTCTGATAGATGATGGTAAATTGGTTTTTGAAGTCATAGAAACCAATCAAAAAGATATTGTAAAAGCAAAAGCGATACAAGGCGGCCCGCTCAGCTCTAAAAAAGGTGTAAACCTTCCTAATACAGCGATTTCGCTTCCTGCCCTTACAGAAAAGGATATAGAGGATGCTAAATTTATGCTGGATAATGAGTTTGACTGGATTGCGCTTTCTTTTGTGAGACACGCACAGGATATCAAAGATTTGAAAGATTTGATTCAAAATCATACCAATGGAAAGCAGAATACTCCTATTATTGCCAAAATAGAAAAACCCGAAGGCGTGGAAAACATGGATGAAATCCTAAGAGAATGTGATGGAATCATGGTTGCTAGAGGAGATTTAGGAGTGGAAATCCCAATGGAAGAAGTTCCTGTGGTTCAAAAAAAGCTAGTAGAAGCAGCAAGAAATCACGCCAGACCTGTAATCATCGCTACACAGATGATGGAAACCATGATCAACAGCCTGACACCGACTCGTGCGGAGGTGAATGATGTTGCCAACTCCGTGCTGGATGGTGCTGATGCAGTGATGCTTTCTGGTGAAACTTCTGTGGGGAAATATCCTGTGGATGTGATTAAAAACATGGCTAAAATCGTGAGCAATATCGAGAAAGACAAACTCTATATGAGCAGCAACAAGCCGATTGAAAAAATACAAACCGAGGAAGAAGACCGCTACATCACAGATATGGTCT
The DNA here is from genome assembly GCA_963519075.1 of uncultured Flavobacteriaceae bacterium. Lineage (GTDB taxonomy): Bacteria > Bacteroidota > Bacteroidia > Flavobacteriales > Weeksellaceae > JABCPE02. Next base: position 95,083 of record CAUQMH010000001.1, on the reverse strand, counting down.
GCTATTCTGCGGTGAGAATCGCTAAAAAAGCCAATGCAAAAGGTATCATCACACTTACCAATTCAGGCTATACAGCGTTCCAGATTTCGGCTCATAGACCTCATGCTCACATCATTGTATTCTGTTCAGACAGAAGGGTTTTAGCGAAACTTAACCTTCTTTGGGGAGTTAGAGCGTTCTACTATGATATGCAGAAATCTACCGATGAAACGGTTATCCAAGTGAATATGCTGGCAAGTAATTACGGTTTTGTGAAGCAAGGAGATTTCGTGGTAAATCTAAATGCGATGCCTGTATATGAAAGCGGAAAAACTAACACACTGAGACTTTCAACTATTTAAAATATTGTTTAATCCAAAATTGATAAAATAAAATTATGTATCCAGAAGAATTGGTAATTCCTATGAAGGAAGAACTTACAGAGAATGGTTTCAAAGACCTTACAACGCCAGAGCAGGTTGTAGAAGCACTTGGGCAGAAAGGAACAACATTGTTGGTTATTAACTCCGTGTGTGGTTGCTCTGCTGGAGCAGCGAGACCAGGGGTGCTTTATTCCCTTACAGGAGACAAGAAACCAGATCATTTGGTGACTGCTTTTGCAGGATTTGATACGGAAGCTGTAGCGGAAGCAAGAAAGCATATGGCACCATTCCCGCCGTCTTCCCCATCCATTGCTTTGTTCAAAGATGGTGAGCTTGTTCATATGATAGAAAGACACCATATAGAAGGGCATCCAGCAGGCGCTATCGCTGCTAATTTGCAGGCAGCTTATGAAGAGTTCTGCTAAAAAGAATACTTTTTAGAAAAAGAATAAAGCCAATCTTTGTAATTAAAGATTGGCTTTATTTATTTTTATGAGAAAATTATTTTTAAATCTATTTTAAAAGGATATAAAATTTAATAAAAGGGAAATGTTATAAAAAGAAAAAAACCTTGGCAATCAGTGGATTATCAAGGTTTTAGAGTACCCCAGGCGGGACTTGAACCCGCACGCCAAAGGAGGCACAGGATTTTAAGTCCTGCGTGTCTACCAGTTCCACCACCAGGGCATGGAATGGAGCGAAAAACGGGATTCGAACCCGCGACCCCAACCTTGGCAAGGTTGTGCTCTACCAACTGAGCTATTTTCGCAACTGTGCGGATGAAGGGACTCGAACCCCCACGCCTCTCGGCACCAGATCCTAAGTCTGGCGTGGCTACCAATTACACCACATCCGCGGAAAAAATGAACTACTTTGTTCTTTTGTGATTGCAAATATACAAACTTATTTTTAATCCACAAGCATAAATATATTTTTTTTTATTTTTTCCTTTTAAAAGAGTTTTTTAACTTTACCAGCTAAAATTTATATTTCTATGGAATTACAAGGAACAGTGAAGAAAGTATTTGAAACTCAAACTTTTCCAAGCGGTTTTCAGAAAAGAGAGATGGTGTTACTTACAGAGGAACAATATCCACAGCCCATCAGTATAGAGTTTTTATCTGAAAAAATTTCGCTTTTAGACCAAGTGTCAGAAGGAGATAAAGTAAAGGTAGGAATCAATATTAGAGGAAGAGAATGGACAAATCCAGAGGGACAGGTGAAGTATTTTAACTCTATCACAGCATGGAGATTGGAAAAAACGGAAGGAGGCAGCTTTGATGAACCTGCATACACGGCACCTGCAGCATCACAATCTTCTGCGGTAAATGACAATCCATTCGATGAAGAGTCGGATGATGATTTACCATTTTAAATAAAATCTTATTATAAAATAAATCCTGCTGTTTAGTAGGATTTTTTTTAATTTTAATAAATGTATCAATTAGATTCGGAAATTTGGTTTCCAGACCCATATAAATATCATCCCGAAAGCGAGATTGTTGCTGTAGGAGGAGATTTGTCTGCTCGGCGGTTGATTTTGGCTTATTCTTTGGGGATTTTTCCGTGGTTCAATGAAGGTGATGAGATTTTTTGGTGGAGTCCAGATCCTCGGTTTGTGCTTTTTCCAGAAGAAATAAAGGTTTCTAAATCCATGCGAAAAATCCTGAGAGCTGGCAAATTTGTTTTCACAGAAAATAAATGTTTTGAGGAAGTGATTAGAAATTGTGCGAGCATTTCACGAAGAGGGCAGGATGGGACTTGGATTTCGGAAGAAATGATAAAAGCATACACAGAACTAAATCAGCAGGGAAAAGCCAAAAGTATAGAAGTCTGGGAAAATGGGGAGCTGGTAGGAGGTTTTTACGGTGTGGAAATGGGGCATGTTTTCTGTGGCGAGAGTATGTTTAGCAAAGTGAGTAATGCCAGCAAAGCAGGATTTATTCAGTTTGTAGAAAAAAATGCTGACCGATACAAACTCATAGATTGTCAGGTTTATACAGAGCATTTGGAAAGCCTTGGTGCTAGGGAAATCCCTAAAATAGAGTTTTTGGATATTCTCCGTAAGCCTACGAATTGATTTTGATAACCTTAAATTCTCCTTTGAGATAGGCTATCTGCATCTCGTTTTTTATTTCTTTGGGAAGTGTGGTAACGGGAATCGTAAGTTTTAGAATTTTTTCCCAAGAGAGCGTCTGGTGATAGAGTTCATAGAAACCATAACCGATGAATTTCCCGCCTTTGAAAGCTAGAAAAGAATGCTCGCCGAGTTTTCTTCCTTGTCCTATCCACAGCTCGTTCCTTCCAGCGAAGGAAATTTTCTTTTTCAAAGCTTTATAATCTAAATTTTCTTTTTGTAGAATTGACAATAATTTTTCCGCCTGAGAAGGATATTTGAAATTAAATAAATCCGTTTCGTTTTCATTCTTTTTAGATGAAGAAATGAAGAAAGAGCCTGTCTGTGGGCTGTATCTTATGGCGAAAGGTTTAGAAGTATTTCTTTTTACTTTTTTTTCTTTCAGCATCAGCTGGGCGATGATGTCCGTGCCTGTGAACTCGTAGTAGATTTGCTCTACATTTTTCTGAAACTGAATGTTTCTTTTTGATTTAGAGTTTAAAATTCCCTTGGCAGACTTGTAAATATTGTCGCTGAAATCACAGAAAATGATTTTTCCTGATTTGTCTTGTAGGTAGAAAATCCCTTTTTCGGAAGGCAGATTTTCAGTAAGTTCGTTGATTTTATTGATATAGAGTTTGGATTGTGTTTCTTCTTGATGCTGTTGAATGATTTGATTTTCAGTGTCTTTTGAGATTAGAAGTTTAAATAAATCCAATGTTGCTCTGGCATCGCCGCCAGCACGATGAGCGTCTGAAAGTGGAATGCCCACAGATTTACAAAGTTTCCCAAGTGAGTAGCTTTCTACATCGAGAATGAGTTTTTTGGCTAATGGAAGGGTGTCTATGGTATTGATTTTAAAATCAAATCCTAATCTTCGGAAAGACTGGCGCAGCATACGATAGTCAAACTCTACATTGTGTCCTACGAGAGTGGTGTTTTCGGTCATTTCTATCACTCGTTTCGCTATCTCGTGGAATTTTGGAGCTCTTTTGACCATTTTGGGCGTTATCCCAGTGAGTTTTTGGACATATTGGGTAATTTCGGCTTCGGGATTAACGAGCGTGATGAATTGGTCTACCACCTCATGTCCATCATAAACAAAAATAGCGAGTTCTATGATGCATTCTTCTCTAAAACCCGCGCCGTTACTTTCTATGTCTATTACCGAATACATTTTACCATCAATCAAAGCTGCAAAGATAAAGTTTTAATGCTAAATGGTCAAAGTTTAGTAAGTGTCCTATTTCAATTTAATCAGTCCTTGTACATCAGAATTTGTAAAGATGTCTTTAATGTTTTCAAGATTTGTATTGGTTTTAAAACCTCTAATTCCTGCATTATATATTGTGAAATCAGAGAAATTACAATCTAAAAATTGGTTTGCTAAAAGATATAGGTTTTTCCATTGCGCCTCTGTAAAATTACAATTAGAAAAAATACATCTTCTGAATCCATACTCTTGAAAACCTCCTTTGAAAATAGACTTCGAAAAATCACAATTTTCAAAAATAATGTCTGTAAAATTAAAATTAAAATGGGCTTTATGAAATGAAGAATCTATAATTTTAGTTTTGCTAAACCAGCTTGATTTATCAAATTTAAATTCTACGCATTGTAAATTTTTAATTTCAGAATCTATTATGGACAGGCTGCCTTTTCCATAGGATAAATCTATATTTTCTAGTTTGTTTTGAATAATTTTAGGAAAGATAAACTCATCTAAATTAATACCTCTGAGATCAATATTGTTTAATAAATGGATGTTAATTTCTCTACTAATGACTATTTGGTCTATGAAACTAGAATTTTTCCATCGTTCCCGAAGACTCTTTTTTGTGATTTTTTCCATGTTTATAAATATAAATTCCCTCCGAAAATGAAGGGAATTATTAAATAAAAGAATTATTTTTTAGAACCTTTGGTGGTCTTTTTCAGTCCTATCATTCCCATGATGGCTTTTGCACCTTCTCTCATTAGGGTTTTCCCAAAAGTCTGAACCATAGGGCTTCCTAAGATGCTTTCAAACATAGAAGGCTCTTCCTTGGCAGGTTTGCTCTGCTGAGGTTTGCTGGTTTCTGTATCTGTAGGATTTCCCTGCTCTTCGTTCATTCTTCGTAATAAGATTTCGTAAGCAGATTCTTTATCAACAGTTTGGTTGTATTTTCTTACCAATTCAGACTGGTTTACGAGATTGTCAATCTCCTCTGGCGATAAGATATCCATTCTACTTTCTGGAGAGATGAGGTAGGTGTGAACCAGCGGAGTAGGGATTCCTTTTTCGTCTAGTGCTGTCACGAAAGCCTCTCCGATACCAAGGGACTGGATAAGTTCACTCGCTTTATAAAATTCGCTCGTAGGGTAGTTTTCTACGGCTTTGGAGATTTCTTTTTTGTCTTTTGCGGTGAATCCTCTCAGGGCGTGCTGTATTTTTAGTCCCAGCTGGCTCAAAACAGATTCTGGAATATCGCCTGGTACCTGTGTGATGAAATAAATTCCTACACCTTTAGAACGGATAAGTTTTACCATCGTTTCTATTTGTTCTAAAAGTACTTTTGGCGCATCTTTAAAGATTAAATGAGCTTCGTCTATGAAAACAGCCAATTTAGGTTTATCTAGGTCACCTGCTTCTGGAAGAGTTAAATATATTTCAGCGAAAAGAGACAAAATAAAAGTAGAGAACAGGGCAGGCTTGCTCTGGATATCCACCACACGAAGGATGTTTACCACACCTTTTTCGTTTCTTGTTTTTAGTAAGTCTAAAACATCAAAGCTGGGTTCTCCGAAGATTTGTGTAGCGCCTTGTTGTTCTAGTGCTACGATGCTTCGTAGAATAGCGCCTAATGATGCAGGAGCGATAGAGCCATAGCCATCAGCAAGTTCTTTTTTACCTCGTTCATTATCAGTTACATATTGTAATACTTTTTTCAAATCCTCTAAATCTATCAGAGGAAGACCTTTGTCATCACAATATTTGAAAACGATAGACATGATACTGGTCTGTGTATCATTCAGCCCTAGAATTTTACTCAAAAGCACAGGTCCAAACTCAGTAACGGTAGCTCTAAGTTTTATTCCTTTCTCCGCAGAGAGAGACATTAGCTCTACAGGGAAAGCCTGTGGCTGGTATGGTAATTTGGTTTTATCATATCTTTCTTGGATACGGCTGTTCATTTCTCCTGTGGCTGCTATTCCAGAAAGGTCTCCCTTAATATCCATTACCAAAGAAGATATGCCATGGTGGGAGAGCTGCTCTACGAAGGCTTGTAGTGTTTTGGTTTTTCCTGTTCCTGTTGCTCCAGCGATGAGACCGTGTCTATTGATGGTTCGCAGAGGGATATTTACATCTACTTCAGGGATGACTTCTCCATCCAAAATCCCCTTTCCTAGAGTAAAGAAATGCCCTTTTGTAGTGTAGCGAGGCGTAGTTTCTACTATAAATTTTTCCTTTTTTGACATTATTTATGATTTTAGGGTCTAAAAATAAAAAAGAATTTATAAAATAACTAAAAAAGGAGATAGAAATTTCTATCTCCTTTATGTTGGTTTATTATTTTCTTAGAATTTGTAAGTGATACCAATTTTACCACCAGATACATTACCACCACCACCTTCTAGGTTGATACCGAAGTTTTTAGTAAAGAAGTAACGACCACCAATCTGCGCAGCAATTCCTAAACCAGAAGCGTAATTTCCATTATAAACGAAATCTCCATCACCATTATATTTGTGAGTCCAGTGATAGTATCCTACAGAAAGACCTGCATAAAGATCAAACTCAGAAGGAAGTCTTAATATTCTGTTGAAGTGGTAGTTACCATTAGCGGAAATACTAAAAACAGAGTGTTTCCATTCATAGATATACCAAGTTTCTTTTTTAGAACGATAAGAAGCTTCCGCTCCAATAGTAAAGTCTCTTGCAATTCCATAGTCTACACCTACTATTACAGGAATCCCCCAGCTAGAAATCCCTATTCCAGCGTTAATTTGTACATTATTTTGTTCCAAAGTTCCTTGTGCAGATGCTGTAGCAACAGCAAAAAATAAAGACGCACATGCTAAAATCTTTTTCATAAAAAATAAAATTTAAATTTTTAAAACAGGGACAAAGATATACATATTTTTTAGATAGAAAAATATTTTGTATCAAAATAATATTTATAACTTTATAAAATGTAAAAAATAAATTTTATAGTTATGGACAAAATAAAAAATCACATCGGGCTGATTGTCATTTCAGTTGCAATAGTTTTTTCTACTTTTTTGGCTGCTAATGCTTTTAAAAATAGAAACTCAAATAATGACACTATCAATGTTACAGGGCTTGGGAGTAAGGACTTTGAGTCGGACCTTATTGTATGGAATAGTTCTTTTACAAAGAAAAGCGCGGATTTGAAAACTGCCTATGCTTCACTGGAAAAAGACAGAGATGCCCTCAAAAATTATCTATTGTCTAAAGGCGTGAAAGAAAAAGAAATCGTGTTTTCTTCAGTGGGAATTTCTAAAGATTTTGACAGAACCTATGATGAGTATCAGAATGTTCGTTCAGAAGTGTTTACAGGATACACACTGAAACAAAATGTGCAGGTGGAGAGCAAAGAAGTAGAAAAAATAGAAAACATCTCCCGCCAAGTTACTGAGCTTATCAATTCTGGTGTGGAGCTGTACTCTGAGCAGCCAGAGTATTACTATACTAAATTAGCTGAGTTAAAACTAAAAATGATAGCCGAAGCGACCAAAGATGCGAAACTTCGTGCTGAAAAAATTGCTGAAAACGCAGGAGCAAAACTCGGTGATTTGAAAAAATCTGAAATGGGAGTTTTCCAAATTATCGCGCAGAATTCTTCGGAGGACTATTCTTGGGGAGGCTCGTTCAATACCTCTTCTAAAAAGAAGACAGCCAATATCACTATGAAGCTCTCCTACAATATTAGATAAATTTCATACCTTTGCGGTTTTCAGATTATTTATGACAAATACAAGTCCGAAAACAGTAGCATTTCATACACTCGGGTGTAAGCTTAATTTTGCAGAAACATCTACTATTGCGCGCCAGCTTATAGGGGCGGGATATGAGAAAGTGGAGTTCGATGACCCTGCGCAAGTCTATGTGATTAACACATGCTCGGTAACGGATAATGCCGATAAAGAGTGCAAGTTTCATGTGAAACGAGCAGTGAAAGCCAATCCAGATGGTCTGGTGGTGGTTTTGGGATGCTATGCACAGCTGAAACCAGAGGAGATATCTGCAATAGAAGGCGTGGATTTGGTTTTAGGAGCAAAGGAGAAATTTAATTTGCTTAATTTCCTTGATGATTTAAGGAAGTCCGAAAGTTCTGCGCAGGTTCACTCTTGTGAAATAGAAGATGCAGATTTCTTTATAGGTTCTTATTCCATTGGGGATAGAACTCGTGCCTTTCTGAAAGTTCAGGATGGATGTGATTACAAATGTACTTATTGTACAATCCCGATGGCAAGAGGGATTTCCCGTTCTGATACGATAGAAAATATTGTCAAAAATGCCCAGCAGATCGCCCAGCAGGATATTAAGGAAATAGTCCTCACGGGAGTGAATATCGGTGATTATGGAAAGGGTGAATTTGGGAATAAAAAACATGAACATACATTTTTGGATTTAGTGACAGCACTGAACGAAGTGGATGGCATCGAACGAATCCGAATTTCTTCCATAGAGCCTAATTTGCTAAAAGATGAAACCATAGAACTTGTAGCGAAGAGCAAGAGTTTTGTGCCGCATTTTCATATTCCGTTGCAGTCGGGTTCAGATGAGATTTTGAAAAAAATGAAACGCCGTTATCTCACGGCTCTCTATACGAGCAGAGTGAATAAGATAAGGGAAATCCTTCCTGATGCAGCTATCGGTGTGGATGTGATCGTAGGCTTCCCAGGTGAGACCGAGGAGAGGTTCTTGGAAACTTATAACTTTTTAGCGGAGTTGCCAATCAGTTACCTGCATGTATTTACATATTCTGAAAGGGACAATACGGAGGCGGTTAGCATGGAGGGCGTGGTTCCTATTTCGGAGAGAAAGAGAAGGAATAAAATGCTCAGAATTCTTTCTGAGAAGAAAAAAATGGCTTTCTACCAAACTCAATTAGGCAAAGTTCTGCCTGTTCTTTGGGAGCATGAAGAGAAAAACGGAATGATGTTTGGCTTTACGGATAACTATGTCAGAGTTCAAAAACCATATGACGAAAAGTCCGTGAATAAAGTAGAAAGAGTGAAATTAGAAAAAATTTCAAAGGAAGGGAATGTAGTGGTTTCTAGTTCTTTTGAGGAATTTTTAACAAAAGTTTAACCTCTATTGTCATTACAATGGAGGAAGTTTTTTTATTTTAGTGGATTGAATTTTCTTAAAATATTATGTCACAAAAAAGCACATACGGAGACAATGTCATCTCTCTGAGAGATGTAAAAATAGTTCAGAAGAATTTTACAGTTCTTTCTAATGTTAATCTGACCATAAAAAAAGGTAAGTTTAACTATCTCATTGGGAAAACAGGTTCTGGAAAAAGTAGCCTTCTCAAGGTTCTTTATGGACATCTTCCACTCCGTGAGGGAGAAGGAGAGGTGGTTGGTTTTGATTTGACAAAACTAAAAGTGTCCCGTATTCCTGATTTGAGAAGAAAACTAGGAATTATTTTCCAAGATTTCCAGTTGCTTATGGATAGAACGGTAGAGAAAAATCTTCTTTTCGTTTTAGAAGCGACAGGTTGGAAGGATAGAAGCCTGATGGAAGAGAGAATAGATGATGTTCTCAGTAGTGTAGGAATGAAAACCAAAAAACACAAAATGCCTCACGAATTATCTGGTGGAGAGCAGCAGCGTGTTGCTATAGCAAGAGCTTTGCTGAACCACCCTGAGCTTATCTTGGCGGACGAGCCTACGGGAAACCTAGACCCAGAGACTTCTAATGATATCATGACTTTGCTAAGACAAGTGTCCGAGGAGAGAAATTGTGCTGTGTTGATGGCTACACATGATTATCATTTGATACAAAATTTCCCAGGGCAGGCTATCCGTTGTGAAGATGGGACAGTGTCTGTTTTACAAGACACAAGTATACTTTTTGAATAAAAACTCTAAATTCAACTTTTTTAATAAAAATCAGGTTTTAATCGGTTAAATAATGTTAAATAGTATGAAAATTTAGTTAAAATATAAATTTAATGCAATATCATTATTAAAATATCGTTTTTGATATTAGTAACCAATTAAATTTTTAAGAATTATGAAAAAGTTAGTTTTTGCAAGTTTATTCCTTGCGTTAGGAACATTCGCAGTAAATGCGCAGTCTACTCCATCAAAAAAGAAAGTAGAGCCTTCTAAGAAATCGGCTAAACAATCGCCTAAAAAATCAGCTCAGCCTGGTGAAGCAGAACATGCTGTTCCTGCCGTTCCTGAAAATGTAAGTCATCCTTCAGTGGATAAAGAGCAACCAAAACAAAAGGAATCAGAGGATAAAAAGGAGGAACATCCTGTAAATCCACAGAAATAGATTTTATTGTTTATCATAGATAGCCACTTCTGAAAAAGAAGTGGTTATTTTTTATGGGTAAATTCTTATCTTTGCGCCCAAAGTTTTAAAAGATGAGTAAAATTCGCGTTCGTTTTGCACCGAGTCCTACGGGCCCTCTGCATCTTGGTGGAGTGAGAACAGCATTATACAATTACCTTTTTGCTAAAAGCCAAGGAGGAAATTTTGTTTTAAGAATAGAAGATACAGATACTGCCCGCTATGTAGAGGGAACGGAAGACTACATCATGGAGGCATTGGACTGGCTAGGAATACAGCCTGTAGAAAGCCCTAAAAAAGGAGGACCATATGCGCCATACAGACAGTCTGAAAGAAGAGAAATCTATGATAAATATACTGAGCAAATTCTAAAAACGGATTATGCTTATTTGGCGTTTGATACTCCAGAAGAACTTGATAAAATAAGGCTGGAATACGAGGCTAAAGGAGAAGTTTTTTCTTATAATAATGTTACTAGAAACAGCCTGAGAAACAGCATTGCACTTCCGAAAGATGAGGTGGGAAAACTTTTGGCTGAAAAAGTTCCTTTCGTGGTTAGATTTAAAATGCCAGAAAACCGAGTGATGGAGCTGAGTGATATTATCCGCGGGAATTTCAGTGTAAATACCGATACTCTGGATGATAAGGTTTTGGTGAAACAAGATGGAATGCCAACTTATCATTTCGCAAATATCATTGACGACCACGAGATGCAGATTACCAATGTAATCCGTGGAGAAGAGTGGCTGCCGTCAATGGCTCTGCATGTATTGTTATACGAAGCAATGGGCTGGAAAGCACCAGAATTTGCGCATTTGCCACTGATACTAAAACCAGAAGGAAAAGGAAAACTCAGCAAAAGAGATGGTGATAAATTCGGGTTTCCTGTATTTCCGTTGAATTTTACTGATAAAGAAACAGGCGCTGTGTCCAAAGGATATCGTGAGGAAGGCTATTTCCCAGAAGCGTTTGTGAATTTCTTGGCGCTTTTGGGCTGGTCGCCATCTGATGATAAAGAAATCTTGTCATTAGAAGAAATGGTTCAAGAGTTTAATCTGCACAAAGTTCATAAATCTGGAGCGAGATTTAGCAAAGAAAAAGCCGAATGGTTTAACAGCCAATATCTTAAAATGAAAACAGATGAAGAGCTGCTAGTTTTACTTAAAGAGATAGAAGCAGTGAAAACTTCTGGAGTTAGCGATGATAAGTTGATTACGATTATTGGACTGATGAAAGAAAGAGCGGTTTTCGTGAAAGATATCTATGAACAAGGGCGGTTTTTCTTCTCTGCACCAGCACAATATGATGAAAAAGCCATCAAAAAAGCGTGGGCAGACACCACAGGAGAACTTCTTGCAGAGTTTGCTCAGAAATTAGAAAATGTGGATTTCCAATCAGAGGTTCTTAAAAATCTTATTCATGATTTCGCTGCCGAAAAAGAATTAGGAATGGGTAAAGTGATGATGCCGCTGCGTTTGGCTTTGGTGGGAGAATTGAAAGGGCCAGATGTTCCTGATATCATGAATATTATAGGAAAAGAAAAAACGATAGAACGAATCAAGAAATTGATAGAAACTCAAAAAAAATAAATTCATATTTGATTTTTAAATTTATTAGTATTTTTGAAAACTCAAATATTATTCAAAATTAGAAATATGGAATACTTGGATTTTGAACAACCGATAAAAGAGTTGATGGAACAATATGAAAAATGCGCCATCGTAGGCGAAGAAAGTGGAGTGGATGTTTCAGCAACTTGCAAACAGATAGAAGAAAAAATCAACAAGACTAAAAAGAAAATCTATGGCAACCTTACGCCATGGCAGAGAGTGCAACTTTCTCGTCATCCAGACAGACCCTATACATTGGACTATATCCATGGAATAGCGGATGAGGGCAGCGTTGTCGAGCTTCATGGCGATAGATGTTTTGCGGATGACCCAGCGATGATAGGAGCGATGATAAAAATAGATGGTCAAAGCGTGATGGTTATCGGGACACAAAAGGGAAGAACCACTAAGGAAAGACAATACAGAAGATTCGGGATGTCTAATCCTGATGGATATCGTAAGGCACTGAGATTGATGAAGTTGGCAGAGAAATTTAATATGCCTATCGTGACTTTGATAGACACCCCTGGTGCTTATCCTGGTCTTGAGGCGGAGGAAAGAGGACAAGGAGAGGCTATTGCAAGAAATATTTTTGAGATGAGCCTTCTGAAAGTTCCTGTAATCGCTATTGTTATCGGTGAGGGAGCTAGTGGAGGAGCTTTGGGAATAGGTGTAGGGAATAAGGTCTATATGATGGAAAATACTTGGTATTCAGTGATTTCGCCAGAGTCTTGTTCTTCTATTCTTTGGAGAAGCTGGGAGTACAAAGAAACTGCTGCTGATACACTGAAACTTACAGCACAAGATATGCTGAAAGAAAAGTTAATAGACGGCATCATCACTGAACCGCTTGGAGGAGCTCACTATGACCCAGCAGAAGCGTTTGCGAATGTGAAAGACACAATTTTAAAGAATATAAAAGCATATAAAGGCTTTACTGAAGATGAACTTGCAACACAAAGACAAGAGAAATTTGTGGCAATGGGACAATACAAAGGATAATTAAATAAAAAAGCTGGAGAAATTTCCAGCTTTTTATTTTTATCTTACACCTAATGTTAATTGATAATCAGCATTGATGGTTCTTGATTGTTGATATTTTCCTCCACATACCACGGAAGAAATAGTGTATGAACCTTTGTTTAAAGACATTCTTCCCGTAGAGTTTGCAGGAACACTCATATTATAGCTGCTTTTCCCTGTAAAATTTACTACAATAGGGCATTTTGATAAATTTTTGACAGTTACATATGCACTGTTTCCTTTGCTGCTTCCATTAAGTATTCTGGTAGCTTCCTCAGCAGTCTCTTGGTGACTTCTATAGCTGTTGGATTGGTGAGAAGTTGAGGTTTGTGCTGAAGAACTACTACTTCCTAAACGGGCTAACTTTCTTCTAAATTCAGGAGTTTTAGGGTGGTTAGGATAGTTTATAATGAAATTTGCAACTACCTTCGGGTCGTTGGATTTTTCTGTCTGTTCTACGGTATATTGGGACTGAGCGAATATACCTGTGGACAGAAATCCAAAAAGAAGTAAAATGGTTTTTTTCATCTTTATAAAAATTTGTATCTTTGCCAATTAATTAATTACAAAAATATAAAAAATATTATAATTATGTATACACCAGTAGCAGCAGATGTAGCTAAACTAAGAAACACAACAGGTGCAGGAATGATGGACTGCAAAAAGGCTTTGGTAGAAGCTGAAGGAGATTTTGAAAAAGCTATCGAAATCCTTAGAAAAAAAGGACAAAAAATCGCAGCAAATAGAGCAGATAGAGAATCTACTGAAGGTGCTGTAATCGCAAGAGTAAACGAGGATAACACACTAGGTGCTATCATCTCTCTAAACTGCGAAACGGACTTCGTTGCTAAAAATGATGCTTTCGTAGAATTGGCTTACGAATTAGCAGAACAAGCAATGAACTACGCTTCTAAAGAAGAGTTTTTGGCTTCTGATTTCCACGGAATTACAGTTGCTGAAAAACTAATCGAGCAAACAGGAGTTATCGGAGAGAAAATAGAAATCGGTGCATTCGAAAGAATCGAAGGGCCTTTCTTGGCGGCTTATATCCACGCAGGAAACAAAATCGCAGCTATCACAGCATTGTCTGCTAAAGTAGATGGAGCAGCAGAAGCAGCGAGAAACATCAGTATGCAGGTAGCATCTATGAGCCCAGAAGTTCTTTCTTACAAAGATTTTTCTCCTGAGTTCATAGCAGCAGAAACAGATGCAAGAATCGCAGCTATCGAGAAAGATAACGAGGAGCTTGTAAGACTTGGAAAACCATTGAAAAATGTTCCTAAATATGTTTCTTATGCACAATTGACAGAGCAAGTTCTAAAACAAGCAGAAGAAGATGCAAAAGCTGAATTGAAAGCTGAAGGTAAGCCAGAACAAATCTGGGATAAAATCTTACCTGGTAAAGTTCAGAGATTCATCAGTGATAACACTTCTCTAGACCAAGAGAAAGCATTGCTTGACCAAAACTACATCAAAGATGGAGATATGAAGGTTTCTCAATATGTGAAATCTGTAAGCCCAGACCTTGAAGTAGTAAGATTCGTAAGAGTTTCTCTTTAATTAAAATTATAAATTTTTCCCAATTCCTCTTAGCCGAAAAGCTGAGAGGAATTTTTATTTTATGAGCATAATTTTTATAAAACTTTGTGATAAATATCAGCATTTGAAATCTTTATTGTATGGTTTTTATTTTTAATTTTGCTAACAAGTTATACTTTTTTAACACTAAATAAAAGAATATGAGTGAAATAAGCAAAATAATCAGAGATTACTGGACAGAACGCTCCAAAACATATAGCGACTCCACATTGCAAGAGCTTTATGGAGATAATGCCCAGAACTGGGAAAATATTCTCTATGGAGATATTGATAAAAACCAGAATTTGAAGATATTAGACATCGGAACAGGGCCAGGGATGTTTGCGGTGCTGCTAGGGAGAAATCCGAAATTTGAAGTATCTGCAGTAGATTCCAGCAAAGGAATGATAGAGCAGGCAACGCAGAATGCACAGAAATTCGGTGCGAAGGTGAATTTCCAGCTGTTGGATGCACAGCAACTGCCTTTTGAGGATGATACATTTGATGTGATTGTCACTAGAAATGTAACTTGGAATCTTCCTCACCCGAAAGATGCTTACAAAGAATGGAAAAGAGTACTGAAAAAAGGAGGAAAAATGATAAATTTTGATTCCAACTGGTATTCTTATCTTTTTGATGAAAATCTGCATAAATACCATGAAAAACACCCAGACAAGAAACTTCAAGAAGTCCTGCCAGAGGGAATGGAAGCACGAATGGAAAACATCGCAAAAACACTTCCGCTTTCCAAAGAGCGAAGACCTGCATGGGATGTTAATTGTCTTTTGGATTTAGGGTTTTCTAAGATGGCTTTTGATTATAATATTAATGATGAGGTCTATGACAAGGAACATCAGGAAATCAATGCTTATGCACCGATGTTTAGAATTATAGCCGTTAAATAAATATAGAATTAAATTTAAATTATGCATAAAATATTTTGTTCAGTTGCACTAGGAGCGCTTGTTTTGTCTTGCTCAGGGAAGAAAGAATCAGGAGATAATAAGGCGCAGGCTAATGCTCCTAAAATGGAGAAAGTAGAATATATCTATCACGATGGAACCAGAGATCTGAAAGTATCCATCACCACACCGCCACAGCGTGCGGCTCTTTTTACGCCACATATGACGGAGATGCTTTTGGCATTAGGTCTAGGCGATAGAATAGTGGTGGGAACTACAGAAGGCCCTGTTTCTAAGCAGTTTGAAAAGGAGTATGAGAAAGTTCCAGATGAATATAAATTCATAGGACATAGTTTTAAAATGACCAAAGAGGCTTTCCTTCTCAGAGAGCCAGATTTCGTGTCAAGTGATGGAGACCTTAGCTCAGAATCTACTGGTTCGCCAGAGGAACTTTTGGCTCAGGGAATAGCGCCATTTACGCCAAAAACCATCCAGACTCCAAACGCTACGATAGAAACTGTGTATGAGGATTTCTATATGCTGGGAAAAATCTTTAATGTAAATGACAAAGCGAAGGAAGTAGTAGAGGGAATGAAATCCAAACTTGCCGAGGCTAAAAAAACATTCGTAGTTAAACCTGAAAACGAAAAGAAAAAAGTAATGATACTTTCTTCTATTAATAATGGGATTTGGGTTTTCTCTTCTTTGGCGGCGGATTTGGTTCGTCAGGCAGGTGGTGTCAATATTTATGAAGATGCAGGGACTGCCTATGAATTCGTGTCTTTTGAGAGTGTGGTGCATAGAAATCCAGATGTGATTTTCATCACGGATACACAGTCTAGAAACATGACTCCCGAAGAAAAAGCGAATTTCATCAAAAATCACCCTATCTTGAAGGATATCAATGCGGTGAAGAATAATCAGATTTATGAAGTGAATTTTGCGGATGTTTCACCTGGGGTTAGAAATGTAGATTTTATCATCAGATTAAATAAAGTTCTTTACCAAGGAGGGAAATAGAATATTGTTTGAGAATAGTTGTGTAAATTTCAATAATTTCGTTAAAAAATCGTGTTTTTATTGGTTTTTTAACGAAATTATTACGATATTAGCAAGATAAAATTAATACAACTATGGAACAATTGGTAGAAAAGATAGCTGGGCTTATTTGGTCTGATGTCTTTATTTTATTATGTGTTTTCACGGGAATTTATTTCTCCATTAGACTCGGTTTTCCTCAGTTTACCCAAGTAAGGGAAATGCTGAGGTTACTTTTTCAGGAGAAAGAATCAGAGAAGGGGTTGTCTTCTTTTCAAGCGTTTTCTTTGGCTATTTCGGGGCGTGTAGGAACGGGGAATATTGTAGGAGTTGCCACGGCTATTGCCATGGGAGGCCCGGGGTCTATATTTTGGATGTGGCTGATTGCAATTTTAGGTTCTGCATCGGCATTTGTAGAATCTACATTAGGGCAGGTTTATAAAAGAGAAATAGACGGCGAATACCGAGGAGGGCCAGCCTATTACATAGAAAAAGGGCTAGGGATAAAGTGGTATGCTGTTCTTTTCGCTGTGATTGCGGTGGTGTGCTGTGGGTTTCTTTTGCCAGGGGTACAGAGCAATAGTATAGCACAGTCTATGAATAATGCCTTTGGGATAGTTACTCAGACGGATTATTTTATTCCTATGAATATCTTTGGGGTTATAGTTGTAGGGCTTTTAGTGGTGATAATATTTGGAGGAGTTAAGAGGCTGGGGCATGCTTCGGAAACGATAGTTCCCTTGATGGCTGGAGCTTATATTTTGGTAGGGCTGATAATCATTATTCTCAATTTTCATAGAATTCCAGAAGTATTTTCTACGATTATTTCTTCAGCTTTTGGACAGGATGCTGTTTTTGGGGGGATTTTAGGAAGTGCCATTGCTTGGGGAGTAAAAAGAGGAATTTATTCTAATGAAGCAGGGCAGGGGACAGGGCCTCATGCAGCGGCGGCATCAGAGGTGATCCATCCAGCGGAGCAGGGGCTGGTACAGGCGTTTTCTGTGTATATAGATACTCTTTTTGTTTGTACTACTACGGCATTTATGATTTTGTTTACGAATCAGTATCATGTAATGGATGAGCAGACTAAAATGATGGTGGTAGAACATATAAAAGATGTAGATTATACAGGTTTTACGCAGGCTGCGATTTCTTCTCATTTTCCTTCGTTTGGGAATGAATTTGTGGCGGTAGCATTATTTTTCTTCGCTTTTACTACCATAATGGCGTATTATTACTACGCAGAGACCAATCTCACCTTTATTGTCTGTCCTAAATATCACCATTTGGCTACTTTTGTTTTGAGAATTGTTTTTCTTATAGGCGTATATATGGGGAGTGTGCGAGAGGCTAAACTAGCGTGGATAATAGCAGATGTAGGGTCAGGGCTGATGGCGTGGGTAAACATTATAGCAATTTTATTGCTGGGAAACACTGTGCTCAAAGTATGGAAAGACTATAAAACTCAAAAGAAAAATGGAATACAAAAACCAACTTTTGATGCTAAAAAACTGAACATTAAAAACGCTGATTTTTGGGAGAAAAAACAAAATCCCTAAAACTATGGTTTAGAGACTTTGACAGGTTTATAATATATGAATGGATTTTTACAATTAGTGTCTTTTAATTAGAAATTGTTACAGAAAAGATTAGATTTTTTTCTTTTGGTTATTTAATGCATTGATTTATTGGTTATAATGTTTAGATATAATATATAAAATCCCAACACAAGCTCCTATTAAAAGTGAGATTAACAATAGTGAAATTATAAGAAATATAATATAGGCTGTTTGACCATACTTTTTAAATTTTTCATTGCAAAAATCACTTGCTTTTCGTAGGAAGTCAAGTTCTTTTTGGATTTTTAGGAAACTTCTATCATATTCAAAACCATCTTCTTCATCTTTGATTTCAGCTACAATTTTAGAAATCTTCATGATGTGTTTTCCATAACTTTCATACATCCAGTATTTTCCTATAAAATATAGAATCACGCAGAATGTTAAAAATAGTATAATAAAAAAAATAATATTAGATTCCTTGTTATGTAAATATAAAGTAGAATATAAACCTAACATAATGGGAACAAATACGATATTAAAAGATTTATAAAGCTCTGAATTTAAAACCAATTCATACCTTAAATCCAAAATATTATGATAAGTATTAAGGTTTTTGGTATTCAGCTTTTTATAAAAAATATAGAATTTCAGATAATAATATCCTGTTATTGTAAGTGCTATAAATACTAGTATAACAAGTAGATAGGTCTGCTCAGTATTCTTTCCCATGAAAGGCAGCATCATAGCCCATAAAGAAAAGGAAACAACACTTATCCAAAATTCAGCCCGCATATTCTTCCGAATCATTTCCAGAGGCGTGTGAATTTCTTTTTGTTTTTCTAAGGAAATTTCGGGAACGGATTCTATTTTTTCCTCATCCCACACTTGTTTTAGGTTTTCTAAATCCATTAGAATTTTTTATTAAATTATTATTTTATAATTCTTTGTGTATCAATTCGTTTACTAAGTCGCTCAGTTTTTGTTTGGCTCGGTTTAGTTTTACACGGCAGTTTCCTTCCGTTATTCCCAGCTGTTCCGCCATTTCTTTCCCGGAATAGTCTTCTAAATAGTAGAAAATTAGTGCCTTGTCTATCGGGCTCAGCAGGTGGATGGCATCATACATTATTTTTACTTTATACTCTTCTTCGGCGGATTCTTCATTTTTGATGTCAAAATTCTGAATTTCCTCTTCCCGAGAGATGAACCCTCTTTTCTTTTCCGATTTCAAGAAAACTATCGCAGTATTCAGGGCTACACGATACATCCAAGTAGAAAATTTGCTCTTTTCCTCAAAACTCGGGTAGGCTTTCCACAGCTGATAGGTAATTTCCTGAAACAAATCGCTCTGGTCTTCAGGCTCGTCCATATACATCTTGGAAATTTTGAAAAGCACGCCTTTATGCTTTTCTATTCTCTCCAGAAATTCCTGCTCTAATGAAGACATTGATTGATTTTTTTGTTAATTAGTATTAAAATTTAGGATTTGTTACACACTTATTTGAAAAAATAAAACCACATTTTTTATGTGGCTTATTTTATTCTTAGAGATTCTTTGACGAGTTCTATCATTTTTGGGTCGCCCGTTTGTTTTCCTTTTTCATCGGAAAATTTCACAGTTGGTATCCATTCATCATTTGCGCCCAAAACTCCCGTGAGTTTCATTACGATGTTCATCGGTGTGAGCCCTACATCATTGGTCAGATTTGTTCCAATTCCAAAGGAAAGTCCTACTTTTCCTCGGCAAGCCTGTGTAATTTCAGAGATTTTCTCCAAATTAAGATTATCCGAGAAAATAATGTATTTAAACAAAGGATTGATACCGTGTTTTTCGTAGTGTTTGATGGTTTTTTCGGCAAAGGCTATCGGGTCGCCGCTGTCGTGTCTTACTCCATCGAAAAGTTTAGCGAATTTCTTATCAAACTGTTTGAAAAACACATCTGTGGTATAAGTGTCTGAAAGGGCAACTCCCAAGTCGCCGCGGTAAACATCCACCCAATGCTCCAAAGAAAGCGCATTTGCCATTTTAAAGCCATACTGAGCGCCATGGAACATGAACCACTCGTGGGCGTGCGTTCCGATAGGTTTTACGCCGTATTTCATTGCGAAATGAACATTGGAAGAACCGATGAAATAGCTGTTGGAATCTTGGGTGAGGGCTTTCATTACTACATCATGAACCTTGTAGGAGTGTCTTCTTCGTGTCCCGAACTCCGCAAAATTGACTTTTAGTTCTATGAGGTTTTTGGCTTTTTCTAAGGTTTTTTGGGTAATTTCCTCATCAGTTTGGCGTTCCATGCCGTTCATTTTGTAATAAAGTTCGCTGATGAGTGACAGCAGCGGCACTTCCCAAAGTATGGTTCTGTACCAAAGACCTTCTACAGTAACTTCTAAATCGTTTCCTATCTGATTGATTTTCACCTCGGAAGGGTCGTAGTGGTATCCTTCTAAAAAGTCTAAATAAGGCAGATTTAGGTATGGACAATTTTTCTTCAGAAATTCTTTTTCTGCTTTGGTTAGCTGGAGTTTTGCCATTTCGTTGATGGCTTTTCTGAGGGCATCATCAAAGCCTTCTGGGAAGGAATGCTTCCCTCGGTTGATGAATACATATTTCACTCTCGCATCTGGAAAGAGCTTTACCACAGCGCATTGCATGGTAAATTTGTAAAAATCGTTGTCTAATATAGAGTTAAAAACTACGCTCATTTTTAGATTTTATTAAAATTAAAGCCATAAAAATACGAAATTCTATTATTAAAATTGTGTTTGAATAGACAAATAATTAAATTCGCCACAATTTGAATGAAATATGAAAGATCTGCTTAAGTTTTACTCACTATCAGAGATAGATTATAGACACCAATATCCTTTAATCAAGAAAATAAAATATTTTGCAAAGGGCATATTATTGTATTTTGTATTGCAGATTTGCGCTTTATTGCTAATGTTTTTGGTGGATGATTTCTTGATAAAGAAAATGGGTTTTCCTTCCGTTTTTAAATTAATGGTAGAAAGCCAAAAGAAAATAAAAGGATATTATGGTTTTTTCCTAGTTGTGATTTTAGGGCCTCTGATGGAAGAGCTTATTTTTAGGCTGATTTTAGTCCCTAAGCGTAGAAATATCGCGATATTTACTTTTGTTTCTTCGTTCTTGATATTGAATAAAACTTATTATATTATCAAAATAGATTGGCTTTTGCTGGTGTCTTTGGTAGTGTCAGGATTGCTGTCTTTTCTTGTTTTTAATCTACTGAAACGAAAACCTGAAATAGAAACAACCATTGGGAAAAGACAGAAAATAATCACAATGGTGTCTGTTGTTCTTTTTGGGTTGTTACATATTGTTAATATAGAAAATCTGCATTGGGAACTGGCGCTGCTCTATCCTGTGTATGTTCTTCCACAAATGATTTTAGGGTATGTCTGTTCTGTGCAGAGACTGAAATTAGGTTTTGTCTGGGGATTGCTTTTTCATTCAATGATTAATTTAATGGCTTTTCTGAGATAAAATATGCAAAAGAATCCTCTGTTTTTGCATATTTTTGTATCTATTTTAGTTCTATGAAAAAATTCATATCAAAAACAATTTTTTTTCTATTACCAATATTTGTTTTAGCGGTGATAATGGAAATTTCTTTGAGAGCTATTCCTAATGACTACAAGCAGAAAAGAAATTATATGGACAGTCACTCGGATGAAATAGAGGTTTTGGTTTTAGGAAGCTCGCATAGTTTGTATGGCATAAATCCTAAATATTTCAGCCAAAAGACTTATAATATGGCGTATGTTTCCCAGTCATTGGATTTGGATTATAAAATTTTAGAAAAATATCAAGATAGATTTAAAAATCTGAAAACCATCATTGTAGATATTTCGTGTTTCTCATTGTATTCGACATTGGAAACTGGGCCAGAACCTTGGAGAGCAAAGAATTATAACATATACTACGATATATCAACATCCAAAGCTACAAATAATTTTGAGGTTCTGACCAATAAGCTGGATATAAATTATGGGCGAATAAAATCGTATTACACTAAAAAAATTAAAAACGATAAGGCGTTCATAGACAGTACATTTACAACTAAAATGTATGACGGATGGATTTCCCTAAAACCAGCAAAAACCACAGAGGATTTAGAAGAAACAGGAGTGGCTGCTGCGGAAAGACACACTTACGACATAACCGAAAGGAGCAGGGTAGAAATACATGATGAGCTGACTAATGTTTTGGGTAAAATTGTAAATTGGTCAAAACAGAAAAAGGTGAAAGTGGTATTTGTTACAACACCAACTTATAAAACTTATTATAGCAGAATAAACACAGACCAATGGGACAATACTCATAAAATTATAGAAGATATCTGCCGAAAAAACAGCAACTGCCAGTACATCAATCTGCTAAAAAACGAAGGAAATCTTTTCACTGAAAAAGATTTTAGTGATGCTGACCACCTTTCGGAAACAGGAGCCGAGAAAATGTCTAAACTTATAAATCAGTTCCTGACAAGCACGAAATAACTAAATTTTTCTTTACTTTTGCTATGTGCATTCAGAATTAGAACTTCAGCTAAAAACATTGCCTTCGGAACCTGGTGTTTATCGTTATTACGATAAAAAGGGCGAGATTTTGTATGTCGGAAAGGCTAAAAACCTGAAAAACAGGGTTCTATCTTATTTTAATAAAAGTCAAATCGGATATAAAACCCGAATGATGGTTTCTAAAATCGTAAGGCTGGAAACCACCGTAGTTAATAGCGAGTACGATGCACTTCTTCTGGAAAACAACCTCATAAAAGAATATCAGCCATTCTACAATATTCTGCTGAAAGATGACAAGTCCTATCCATGGATTTGCATCAAAAAAGAGTCTTTTCCTCGGATTTTTTTAACGAGAAATGTCATCAAAGACGGTTCGGAATACTACGGGCCTTATGCGAAAGTAAAACAGGCAAAAACGCTGATAGAAGTTATCAAAAACATCTATAAACTCAGGACTTGCAGCCTGAATCTTTCTCCCAAAAAGATAAAAGAAGGGAAATATAAAGTCTGTCTGGAATATCACATTAAAAACTGTGCTGGCCCTTGTGAAGGACTAGAATCTGAGGAAGAATATGCCCAAAAGCTAAACGCCATTCGTGGGATTATCAAAGGCGAATTCAAGGCAGCGCGGGAATATTTAGAAGCTGAAATGTACAACTACGCCGCAAAACTGGAATTTGAAAACGCCCAGCAGAGCAAGGAAAAATTACAGATTTTAGAAAATTACCAGACTCACACCACTATCGTGAGTTCCAATATAAACGATGTGGATGTCTTCGGTATTATCAGTGATGAAGCGGCGGCTTATGTCAATTATTTCAAAATTAAAAACGGTTCTATTATTCAGTCCTACACCACAGAAATCAAAAAAATGCTGGACGAAACTGATGAAGAAATATTGGAAGAAGCCCTGATAGAGATTAGGAATAAATTTAATTCTACTTCTACGGAAATTTTTCTTCCGTTTCATCTTAATATAGAAATTCCACATGTGAAGCTGATTGTCCCTAAACTGGGTGACAAAAAGCGTATCGTAGAGCTTTCCGAGAAAAACGCAATGGAATACCGCGTGGAAAAACTCAAGCAGGTGCAGATAGTAGATCCAGAAAGACATACCAATCGCATCATGGCGGAGATGAAAAAGCTCCTCAGACTTCCCGAAGAGCCGCGGCATATAGAAGGTTTTGATAATTCTAATATTCAAGGGACAAATCCCGTTTCGGCGTGTGTGGTTTTCAAAGATGGGAAGCCCAGCAAGGCGGATTATCGGATTTTTCATGTAAAAACCGTGGAAGGGCCGAATGATTTTGCTACGATGGAAGAAGTCATCTATCGCCGATACAGCAGGCTTTTGGATGAGGGCGAACCACTGCCGCAACTGATTTTGATAGACGGCGGAAAAGGTCAGCTCGGTTCCGCAGTGAAAAGCCTGAAACTTCTTGGGTTGTATGGGAAAATCTCCATCATCGGAATAGCGAAAAGATTGGAAGAAATTTTCTTTCCCGAAGATCCAGTTCCATTGTATTTAGATAAAAAATCGGAAACCTTGAAGGTTCTCCAGCGGGTTCGGGATGAGTCGCATCGTTTCGGTGTAAAGCATCACCGCACGAGAAGGAAAAATTCTACAATAAAATCAGAATTAGAGGAAATCCCTGGCGTAGGCGAAAAAACTATCCAGCAGCTTTTATCTAAATTAAAATCTGTAAAAAGAATAAAAGGAGCCTCTTTGGAAACACTGGAAGAGATTTTAGGAAAATCCAAGGCAAAGGCAGTTTGGGAGCATTTTAACAGCTAAAAAAGAATGAATAAAATTCCTGATTTTTGCTCGTAAAAGCGAAGTTAGGAAATTTTGTCAGGTTAAAAATATCGTTTTTAAATCATTTTCGGAAATTTTGTCTAATTTTGTGTAATAGAATGGTTTTTGCAATTTAGATTTCAGATAACTTTTAAAATAAAGAATTATGAATCTAAATCAATATACCGTAAAATCACAAGAAGCCATCCAAAAAGCACAACAGATTGCTTTGGATTTTGGCAACCAGAGTATAGAACCTCAGCATCTATTGGAAGGGATTTTCCAAGTGGATGAGAATATCTCGGCTTTTCTAATGAAAAAAGCAGAAACCGACCTTAACCTGATAAGACAAAGAAACAGAGAATCTTTGGAAAGCCTCCCAAAAGTGGAAGGCGGAAATATTTACCTTTCTCAAGGTGCCAGCAAAGTCCTTTTGGAAGCGCCTAATATCGCTAAAAGAATGGGCGATGAGTATGTGACTTTGGAGCATATTTGGCTGGCATTATTAGAGGTGAGTTCTTCCGTTTCGCAGATGTTGAAAGATATGGGCGTGACCAAATCCCTTTTGGAAGGAGGAATCAAAGAACTTAGAAAAGGTTCAAAGGCGACTTCGGCGAGTTCCGAAGAGACTTACCAATCGCTTAATAAATATGCTAAAAACTTCAATGAACTGGCAGCAGAAGGGAAATTAGACCCAGTAATCGGGCGAGATGAAGAAATCCGAAGAGTGCTGCAGATTCTTTCGCGAAGAACCAAGAACAACCCTATTCTCATCGGTGAGCCAGGAGTGGGTAAGACCGCCATCGCAGAGGGAATAGCTCATAGAATCATCAGTGGAGATGTTCCAGAAAACTTGATGGACAAAACGCTATATTCACTTGATATGGGAGCATTGATTGCAGGTGCGAAATACAAAGGAGAGTTCGAAGAAAGACTAAAATCCGTAGTAAATGAAGTGGTGAAATCTGATGGACAGATTATTCTTTTCATCGATGAAATCCACACCCTTGTAGGCGCAGGCGGCGGCGAGGGAGCGATGGATGCTGCGAATATCCTGAAACCTGCTTTGGCGAGAGGAGAGCTTCGTTCCATCGGTGCTACAACGCTTAACGAGTATCAAAAATACTTTGAGAAAGACAAAGCTCTGGAACGCCGTTTCCAAAAAGTAATGGTGGAAGAGCCAGATACAGAATCAGCGATTTCTATTCTTCGTGGAATCAAAGACAAATATGAATTTCACCACAAGATTAGAATCAAAGACGAAGCCATCATCGCCGCGGTAGAAATGTCTCAGCGATATATTTCGGATAGATTTTTACCAGATAAAGCCATTGACCTAATAGATGAAGCTTCTGCAAAATTAAGAATGGAAATCAATTCCAAACCAGAGGAATTGGATGTTTTAGACAGAAAACTTATGCAGATGGAGATAGAGCTGGCGGCAATTTCCAGAGAGGGCAACCAGACCAAGATAGACCATCTGAAAGAAGATATTGCGAAAATCACTGAGGAGCGAAACCAAATCAACGCAAAATGGCTTAGTGAAAAGCAGAAATCCGAGGATTTGACTCAGATTAAAAAAGATATTGAAAGCTTGAAATTAGAAGCTGAAAGAGCTCAGCGTATGGGCGATTATGCAAAAGTTTCGGAGATACAATATGGAAAACTCCGCGAAAAAGAGGACGAGCTACAAAAACTGGAGCTGGCGATGCAGAATCAGCAGAATGAGCTTGTAAAAGAGGAAGTTACCGCAGAAAACATCTCTGAAGTGGTGGCGAAATGGACAGGAATTCCAGTGACTAAGTTACTTCAGTCCGAAAGAGAAAAACTGCTTCATTTGGAAGATGAACTCCACAAAAGAGTAGTAGGGCAAGAGGAAGCGATACAATCCGTAGCTGATGCTATCCGAAGAAATAGAGCGGGACTGAATGATGAGAAAAAACCTATCGGATCTTTCCTTTTCCTTGGAACTACGGGAGTTGGTAAAACTGAATTAGCCAAAGCCTTGGCGGAGTTCTTATTTGATGATGAAAATAATATGACCCGTATCGATATGTCTGAATATCAGGAGAAACACTCCGTTTCTAGATTGGTAGGGGCGCCTCCGGGGTATGTAGGCTATGATGAGGGTGGACAGCTGACCGAAGCGGTGAGAAGAAGACCGTATTCTGTGGTGCTTCTGGATGAGGTGGAAAAGGCACACCCAGATGTGTTTAATACTTTGCTTCAAGTGCTGGATGATGGGCGATTGACAGACAATAAAGGGCGCGTGGTGAATTTTAAAAATACAATTATCATCATGACTTCCAACCTTGGTTCTCATATTATTCAGGAGAATTTTGAGAAAATTAATGAAAGTAATTTAACTGAAATCGTAGAAAAAACCAAAGAAGAAGTATTTGACCTGTTGAAACAAACTCTACGACCAGAGTTCCTCAACAGAATAGATGAAACGGTGCTGTTCCAACCATTGAATTACAATGAAATCGGAAAAATCGTTCAGTTCCAACTAAGAGGAATCAACAAAATGCTGGAAAGCAGAAATATCATCTTGACTGCAACGCAGGAAGCGATAGACTTCATTCTGAAAAAAGGCTACGACCCAGCATTTGGAGCTAGACCGCTGAAACGAGTAGTGCAGCAGGAAGTTCTGAATAAACTCTCAAAAGAGATTTTGGCTGGAAATATAAAAGAAGGTGAGAAAGTGACAGTAGATTGTTTTGATAATAAGCTGGTTTTCAGACCTGCAGAGTAATAGTTATAATGTTATAAAGACCATTTAGACCTGCCGAATAATTTAATCTTGTTATTGCTCTTTTTCATAGAAACCTTATGGCGGGTCTAAATGGTTATTTTAAAATTTAAATGTAAATCCAAAAATAAAATCCTTCAATTTTGAAGGATTTTTGTTGTTATTTGTTTTTATCCAAAAGTGATTTCAGGTTTTTGATTTGTTAATTATTATTAATGTTCTATATATAAAATTTTCCTCCATAGAAGCTCTCATAATTATGATTAAAATCACAAATTTATATGTTGTTTTTTGAAACCAAAAAGGTATTTTTGTACGAAAATTTATTGGCAATAAATAGCCTTTAAACATAGTAAAGATTGTCGTCTAATTTTTACAGATATAAATTATTTTGATATGAGGATAAATATTTTATTAATAATGTTATTGGGAACATTATTGAGCTGTGGAGCAAGAGTTAAAAGTAATTTTGATAATAGAAGAGAGGCTTTGACATCTAATGAAAAAGTGGCTTTCCTGTTAATACAGCATGATGTGCCTGCAGGAGCAACTAAGATAGGAACAGCAAGATATGGAGATACTGGTTTTTCAGTAGATTGTGACTATGATTCTAATTTGATAAAAGCTAGAAAAATGGCACGAGAAAACGGAGCTAATATAGTTAAAATAACCAAAGTTACTTATCCTGATTTATGGAGCTCATGCCATAGAATGGAATTAGAGTTTTATTTTTATGATGGTAATGTAGAAGAACTAAAACAATACAAACTTAAAATAATAAAATAAAGATTTATGAAAAAGACAATTATGTTATTGGGAGTTGCCTCTCTCTTTTTTTTAAGCAGCTGCGCAACTATCGTTTCAGGAAGTAGACAAACTGTCAAATTTGATAGTACACCTACAAACGCTACTGTTTTTATTGATGAAACAGAAGTGGGAAAAACTCCATTTGAAACGAAATTAGAAAGAAAAAGAGAGTATGAAGTAGAGATAAGATTAGAAGGATATGAACCATACAAAACTAAACTGACTAAGCAATTTAATGCGTGGTATATAGGAAACATTGTTTTTGGTGGAATTATTGGTTTAGTTGTTGACCCTATTACAGGTGCAATTTACAGACTAACTCCAAATGAAATAAATGCTCAGCTTCAGCAGGGAACTGTTTTTAAATCTTCTAAAAAGGAAGTTTATATAGCAGTATCATTGAAAGTTGATAAAAACTGGCAAAAAGTAGGACAACTTGAAAAGTTATAAAATATCAAACAATAGTTTTAAAAATCAAGTCACAAAGGCTTGATTTTTTTCTTTACCTTTGTGGTTTAAATGAAAAACGATATGACTGAGAACAAAAATTTACCAAAAGTTGGAGTTATCGGAAGTGGTAGTTTTGCCACTGCAGTAGTAAAAATGCTGATGGAAAACTGCGAAAAAGTGCATTGGCTGCTTCGTAATGACGGTACAAGGGAGGCTCTGGTTTCACAAGGGAGCAATCCGCACTATCTCACGGCAGTGAAATTTAACCCAGACCGATTGGTTTTGACAATGGATATCAATGAGCTGGTGACAGCCTGCGATGTGATTATTCTAGCAACGCCATCCATCTATTTGGCGGATACCATAGAGAAGATGACTTGTGATTATTCAGGTAAGATATTTGCTTCAGTGATTAAAGGAATTGTTCCAAAACATAATGATATTGTGGCGAATTATCTCCGTGATACTTTTAATATAGGATACAGAAGCCAAGCAGTTCTTGCAGGGCCGTGCCACGCGGAAGAGGTTGCCATGGAGCGCTTGTCTTTCCTTACTGTGGCGGCTGCCAGCAAGGAAACCACTCAGATGCTGAGCGACTTGTTATTGTCACGATACATCAGAATTAACCAAAGTAATGATATTCTGGGCAATGAGTACAGCGCAGTTCTCAAAAATATCTATGCCATAGGAGCAGGAATGGCGAATGGGCTGGGCTATGGAGATAATTTCCAAGCGGTATATATTTCTAATGCCGTTCGGGAGCTGGAAAGAATTCTAGATGCAGTATATCCAGAGCCAAGAGATGTCAATGAAAGTTCGTACATCGGGGATTTGCTCGTTACGGCTTACTCGTTGTTCAGTAGAAACAGAATGTTTGGGAACTACATCGGGAAGGGCTACACCGTGAAATCTGCTATCCAGTCCATGAGCATGGTGGCAGAGGGCTACTACGCTACTAATGGTATTTATCAGATTATTAAAAACAATAAGATAGATGCTCCTATCGTGCAGCATATTTATAGAATCCTTTATGAAGAAAAGAATTGCGAAGAAGAATTTACAAAACTTGTTCAAAAGCTAAACTAAAATGAAAGAATACATAGAATACAATACTAAACAAGGCATAACAGACCTGCTGTCCGAAATAGAACTAGACGACGAAAAAGGCTGGGTGGAAGGAATGCACAAAGGAGAAATGATAGCTTCTGTCAAACTTCCCAATAATAATTTTAATTATAATGAAAATGGCGAACTGGTGGAGGAGTATTCATCTCAGAAATATCTAAGAGTAGATTATTTGGCGAGTCTCAGACCTGTGAGTTTTGATTTTAAAATCGTGGCATATAGATTTTTGGATTAGATGAATTTTTATTTTGACCATATATTTAGATAAAATAATTTTAGGAATAATAAAATAAAATGAATCAATCAAAAAAGGGATTTATCTATACTACTATTGGTGCTACACTGTGGGGTATAAATGGGGCTTTTGCGGAGTTTTTGTTTTTGCAGAAAGGGGTAACTTCTGACTGGCTGACTCCATACAGGCTTTTGCTGGCAGGGATTTTTTTATTGATTTATCTTTATGCCAAGGATAAAAATAAAATCTTTGATATTTTTAGAAATACTAAAGATTTGATAAGGGTGTTCGTTTTCGGGGTTTTTGGTATGCTGGGAACACAATATACCTATTTCACTACGATACAGCATTCTAATGCAGGTATTGCTACGGTGCTTCAGTATTTTGGGCCTACACTTATTTTACTTTATGTTTGTTTTAAAGAAAAAAGAAAACCAAAGCCATATGAGGTAGTTGTTTTGTTTTTATCTCTTTTGGGTGTGTTTATTCTGGCTACGCATGGAGATATGAACACTTTGAAGGTTTCTTCTGTGGCGCTGTTTTGGGGAATGCTCTCGGCGATTACTTTGGTCATATATACGGTGCAGCCAGCTGAGATTTTAAAGAAATATGGAACAGCGGTGGTCATCGCATGGGGAATGTTTATCGGTGGAATTGCACTTTCTATCACAGCGAAACCATGGGAACAGCCCGTGAAGGTAGATATTGTAGTAATCGTATTTTTATTGCTGATTGTCCTTTTGGGAAGTATTTTTGCGTTTCTGTTTTATCTGTCAGGAGTAGGAATTATAGGCCCTACGAAAGCAAGTATGATAGCCTGTATAGAACCCGTAGTGGCTACGATATGCTCTGTAGTGTTTTTAGGAAATTCTTTTTCCTTTTTGGATGCGATAGGATTTGCGTTTATATTATCCACGGTGTTTATTGTAGCATACATTTCGGATAGAGAAAATAAAAAAAATACCACTCGATAAGTGGTATTTTTTGTTTCGGTTTATTTCACGCCCTTTTCTTTCATGGCTTTATTTAGTGGTTTTAGGATGGCTACTCCCAGTAGAGTAGCGATGAGCAGCAGGGCGAAATTTACCCAGAAGAAATTGGCCTTGTCTTCGTAGCTGTACCACATACTTGCTAGTATACCAGAGAGTTTGTTTCCTATCGATGTAGAAAGGAAAAATCCTCCCATCATCAGCGCTGTAATTCTCGGTGGAGAAAGTTTAGAAACCAAAGAAAGTCCCATAGGAGACAGACAGAGTTCGCCTATTGTGATGATTCCATAAGCGGCAAACAGCCAAAGCGGTGATACTTTGGAAGCACCATTTTCTCCTGTATATACAGCAGCTACCATCACGAGACAGCTGAGAGCCGATAGGAATAATCCCAAAACTATCTTTGTAGGAGTAGAAGGCTCTTTGTCTTTTCTACGAAGCATCATGAAGAATCCTACCACCACTGGCGTAAGGGCGATGACCCAGAAAGGATTGATAGACTGGAATAGCTCTGTATTGTAGAGATATACTTTCTTGTCTGGATTGGCTTCCAGCTCGGCTCTTTGTTCCTTATTTATATTTTTGAAATAAATATCTTTTCCTTGTTCTTTTTTAGGTTTTCCATCTTCGCCTTTTACAGTTTGGAACTGATTGTCATGAACAGCAACTTCCTTTGTATTGTAGTCTTTTGTATCAACC
Source organism: uncultured Flavobacteriaceae bacterium (assembly GCA_963519075.1). Classification (GTDB taxonomy): domain Bacteria; phylum Bacteroidota; class Bacteroidia; order Flavobacteriales; family Weeksellaceae; genus JABCPE02. The sequence goes on along the minus strand of CAUQMH010000001.1, from coordinate 63,964 downwards.
AAATAGATGCTTTCCAGCGGCTTTTCTAAAGCAGCAGGAACACTTCTGTCTGTGTAGTAATTTGCCCAGCGGGTAAGGGCGGTTCCGTTTTGTTTGAATACAGCCCAGAACATCATACTCACCGCAAATATCGCCAGCAAGGCTCCAATAGGTTTCTTGTCCTCTGCATTTGCGCTGACATAAATAAAAACATAGAATAAAATAACAGGAATACACGCAAATATAAAGGCATCAGTAGAGTCCGACCCAAAGATATTCCCAGGGATTACCCAGCCGATAACTCCCGCGATGATGGCAGGAAGGAACACTTTTACCAAGATGGAACTGATAGTGGTATCGCCCTCTTGGACAGGTTTCATCACATTGGTATGAACGACATGTTTTTTACCAATAGAGAAAATAATCAGCCCTAAAAACATTCCTACACCAGCCGTCACGAAAGCCTCGCCCCAGCCGTATTTATTTCTCATATAGGCCGCAATGATGTTACATACAAAAGCCCCGATATTTATCCCCATGTAGAAGATGTTGTATCCTGCGTCTTTATTGGCTTTATACTTGTCATCAGAATAGAGATTTCCTAAAAGTGTAGAAATACTTGGTTTAAAGAATCCGTTCCCAATGATTATCAGCCCCATGGATACATAGAACATGGACACATCTTTGAAAAGTCCTAAACCAATGTAGCCCAGTCCCATAAGCGCCCCGCCTATGTAAATTGCCTTGATGTATCCCAGCAGTCGATCCGCAAGAAACCCGCCAAGAAAAGGCGTAAGGTAGGTAAGGGCAATGAATGTCCCGAAGATGTCATCAGCATGTTTGCTATCAAAGGCCAAACCACCCTTGTCAGCATCAATCATATACAACACGAAGATTCCTAAAATTAAATAATAGCCGAACCTTTCCCACATTTCTGTAAAGAAGAGATAAGGCAAACCTTTTGGATGTTTGTTTTTCATAATTATAGATTATTTAGAATAAAATCTGTCATCTTTTGGTGTAGATGTAGTCTTGTGTTTCCACCATAAATTCCATGGTTTTTGTCTGGATAGGTCATGAACTCAAACTCTTTGTTTTTCTGAATAAGAGCCTCCGCCATTTCTATTGCATTTTGATAGTGGACATTGTCATCTGCTGTTCCATGGATTAGCAGGTATTTCCCTTTCATTAGACCAGCAAAATTGATAGGCGAGTTTTCGTCGTATCCTTGTGGGTTTTCTTGTGGAGTTTGCAGATATCTTTCAGTATAGATAGTATCGTAATAACGCCAAGTGGTTACTGGTGCCACAGCGATTCCTACCTTGAAAATATCTGCTCCTTTGGTCATTGCCAGACTTGCCATATATCCTCCGAAACTCCATCCGAATATCCCAATTCGCCCAGCATCTACAAAGCTCTGTGAGCCAATCCACTGTGCAGCAGCGATTTGGTCTTCTATCTCGTATTTTCCTAAATTCTTGTAAGTAGCTTTTTTATACTTCGTTCCACGATAGCCTGTTCCTCGCCCATCTACACAAAGCACAATGTATCCTTTTTGAGCCAAAAGGTTAAACCAAATTGTGTTTCTGCCATCCCAAACATTGCTTACCTGTTGTGAGCCAGGCCCAGAATACTGGTACATCAGCACAGGATATTTCTTGTTTGGCGAGAAGTCTTTGGGTTTTATCATCCAAGCGTTCATCTGGTCGCCGTTTTTGTTTGGAATTTGGAAAAATTCTTTGTTTACGAAACCATCTGATTGCAGTTTTTTAAGCGCTGAATTATTATTCTGTAATTCTCGCAGAGTTTTGCCGTTAAAATCCCTCAAAGTGTAAGTATTCGGCTGTTCTGCAGAAGAATGCGTGTTGATAAAATATTGGAAAGATTTGCTGAAATCAGCATTATTAGTTCCATTTAATTCAGAAACTATCTGCTTTTTCCCTGTTTTGATGTTTATTTTGCTCACCACTCTGTTGGTGCTGCCTTTTTCGGTAGTCTGCACCAAGATTTCAGAATTTTTTGGGTTAAAACCATAGTAGTCGGTAATTTCCCAGTTGCCTTTGGTGATTTGTTTTTTGAGTTTTCCATCAGGCGTGTACCAATAAAAATGTCTGAAACCATCTCTTTCCGAAGCCCAAAGGAAAGAATTATCCTCCAAAAATTCCAAAGAAAGATTGTCCGTTTCTATCCAAGCAGCATCCGTTTCGGTCAGGATTTTCTTGGTAGAATAGTTTTTAGTATTTATCTTGATGATTTCCAGTTTGTTCTGATGTCTGTTGGAAGTCGCTATCGCAATTTCATTTGGCAGCGCAGTCTGGAAAACCTGTGGAATATAATAAGTTTCAAAGTTAGTAAGATTGATTTGCGTGGATTTATTCAATTTTAAATCATAGGCGTATACCGAAACTTTTGAGTTTTCTTCTCCTGCTTTCGGATATTTGAAACGAAAATCCTGCGGATACAGATTTCCATTGAAAACCTGCATGTTCATTTCTTTTACTTGGCTTTCATCAAATTTCACAAAAACCAGACTTTCGCTGTTTTTTGTCCATTGGTACATATCTGCATGCCCGAATTCCTCCTCATACACCCAGTCTGCCAGTCCGTTGATGATTTTATTTTTCTCACCATCGAAAGTGATTTGGGTGATTTTTTCAGAGCTGAGATCTTGGTAATAAAGATTATTTCCAGAGATAAAAGCAACGAATCTTCCATCAGGAGAGAATTTAGGTTCCTGAACCCAGTTTCCGTTGTTTAGGGCAGTTATTTTTCCATTTTTATTTAGATTTACTACATGGTATTTTCCTAAGAAAGAATGGCGGTAGATGGGCTGTTGTTCGTTCAGAACCAGTACTTTGCTTTCATCGTGAGAAAATGTATAGTCCTGTATCTTAGCCTCTAAGATGGTTTCTATTTTTTTTCCTGTTTTGTAGGAATATTTTATGATTCCATCTTTTTCCAAAACGGTGTAGTGTTCTCCATTGTTCATGGAGTTTATCCCATAGATAAACTCGGTTCTGTAATACCCTGAGTGTATTTTATTTAAAGTGATTTCCTGAGCGGAGTTCAGTATAAAAACACTAAAAACGACACAAGAGATTAGTTTTTGATATAAAATCTTCATTTTAGATAAATTTTAGAAAGTTGCCCAAAGATAGTGATTCTTTAGAAGAAATTTAAGAAAACTTAATAGAAGTTTAACTTTCACGGACTTAACCTTGACTAGAAAAACGAATCCAACAAATAGAAAATCGTAAAAATTTGAACATTATGAAAAAATTAGTTTTAAGTTTAGCACTAGTCGGAGCATTTGGATTTGCATCAGCACAAGAAGCTCCGAAGGAACATGGCTGCTATCGTCCAGAACAAAGAAAAATGGAAAAAGGAAAAGAAGACAGAGCAAAAAGATTAGAAGAACTCAATCTTTCTGAAAAACAAACAAAACAGCTGGAAGAACTCCACAAAGAGCACAGAGCGGACAAGGAAAAACTTCATGAGAAGCACCAGCGAAAACTCAAAAAAATCCTGACGCCTGAACAGTATGAAAAATGGCAATCCAGCCACTCAAAGAAAAAGGATGAAAGGAGAATGCCGCCTCCGCCACCTATGGAACAGCCAGAAATAAAAGGAAATTAAAAATGAAAAAGCAGAAATTTATGTTTCTGCTTTTTTATGTTTAAAATATTTTACTAATCAGCTTTTGTAGCTGTAAGTTTTCCATGCTCTATTCCTTTCACAGAAATTAGACTGTTGGCAAGTTCTATCAAAGTAGAAGATTTTCCTTTCACAGCGATAATCTCCATGCACAAATCATGCTCCAAATGGAAGTGCAGAGAAGACAAAATATTGTCATGATATCTATGCTGGATGTTGGTCAGTTTATTCACCAATTCCCTTCTATGGTGGTCAAACACCAAAGTGATAGAGCCCGCCACTATGGCATCATTGTCCCATTTTTCTGAGACTAAACTCTTGTTAATCAGATATCTGATGGCTTGAGAACGATTTTTAAACAAATTCTCCTCAGCATATTTATCTAATGCTTCCAAAAGGTCTTCTTCTAGAGAAACACCAAAACGAACAATACCCATAGTTAATAGTATTAAAAAAACTATAACAAATATAGGAAATTTCTACAATAGAAATATTATTTTTTATTAAAAAAATGTTATTATTTCATTATTTTTGCCACAAATCATTTTGAGAATGACTAAAAAACAAAGAGCCGATTTTGTGAGAAAAGAGCTGGACAAACTCTATCCCACAGTTCCTATTTTCCTGCACCATACAGATGCCTATACGCTGTTGGTGGCGGTGGCTCTTTCGGCGCAGACTACGGATAAAAAAGTGAACGAAATCACTCCTGAGCTTTTCCGAGTTGCAGGAACGCCACAAGCCATGGCAAGGCTGGAAGTAGCAGAAATAAAGGATTTAATAAAAGAAATAGGTCTGTCTAACACCAAAGCCAAAAACCTAAAAGGCATGGCAGAAATGCTGCTCAGTGATTATGAAGGCGTGGTGCCGCAGACTTTCGAGGAATTAGAAAAACTTCCAGGTGTAGGGCACAAAACCGCCTCTGTGGTGATGAGCCAGTGGTTTGGTTTCCCAGCGTTTCCTGTGGATACGCATATTCATCGGCTGATGAAACTTTGGAAATTGACAGAAGGCAAAAATGTAATCCAAACCGAAGCCGATGCCAAAAAACTTTTCCCTCAGAAAGATTGGAATAAACTACATCTGCAGATTATTTCCTACGGAAGAGAATATTCTCCAGCAAGGAACTGGAGTTTAGAAAAAGATTTTATCACAAGACAAATGTTTGAAAAATAAATGACACCGAAAGTTTCCATCATTACTCCGTGCTACAACTCTTCTGAGTTTATAGAAGAGACCATAAAGTCTGTCCTTGCTCAGACTTTTCAGGATTGGGAGTGGCTGATTACTGACGATAAATCAAGTGATAATACCGCTGAAATCATCAGAAAATATAACGACCCAAGAATAAAACTGCAAGTCCTCGAACAAAATGGCGGCGCAGGAAACGCACGGAACAAAAGTCTTGAAAGAGTGTTGGGAAGATATATTACTTTTTTGGATAGTGATGATTATTGGGAGCCTTTGTTTTTGGAACGAATGATAGGTTTTATGGAAGAAAATAAAGCTGAGTTAGCTTATTCCAGCTATGCCCGATGTGATGAACATTTAGTTCCCATCCTCAAAGATTTTCAGGCAGATATAGAGGTCACTTTTGATAATTTATTGAAAACTTGTCGCCTTTCTCTGCTATCGTCCATGTATGACAGTCAGCGGGTGGGAAAATTCTTTTTCCCGATAGGAAGCAAGAGGGAAGACCATGTAATGTGGCTGAATTTGTTAAAGAAAATCCCTGTAGGAAAGCCTCTCTGCGAGACTTTGGCTAAATACAGAATGCGCGAAGGCAGTGTTTCCCGAAAGAAAAAAGATATCATAAAAGACCAATATTTGGTTTATAGAGAGTTTATGGGATTTTCGGTGGTGAAATCCTTGTATTACACTTGTCTATGGGCGGTAAATGGTTTTATGAAATATTCTAAATGGTTCAAAGGATGAAACCTTTCCATTTTAAACAATTCAGCATTTTGCAGGACAAAAATGTGTTTCGGGTGGGAACAGATGGTGTTTTGCTTGGTGCTTTGGCGTCTTGTGAGGCGGCTATCAGGGTGCTGGAAGTGGGCACAGGAACAGGGCTGATTTCTTTGATGACTGCACAGCGAAATCCCAAAGCCGAGATTTTAGTGATTGATATCAATGAAAAAGCGGTAGAGCTGGCAGGACAGAATTTTAGCAATTCACCATTTAAAGACAGACTTAGAACCCAACTTTTTGATTTTAAAAACTATATTTTTGAAGAAAAATTTGATTTAATTCTCTCCAATCCGCCTTATTTTGAGCAGATGGATTCCTCTCAAAAAGATATTTTGGCGCGGCAGCAGGTGGAACTTAATTTTGAACAGTTGATACAGAATTCTTCGGCATTACTTTCGGAAAATGGATTGTTTTCGGTGATTATCCCAAAATCATCGGAGGCTTTTTTTATAGAAAAATGTGCAGATTTTGCACTGAAACTTAGGCGAAGAGTAGTTGTTCGCGGCACTCCACAAGCAGAAGCAAAACGCTGTGTGCTGGAGTTTTCTTTTTGTGAGGGAGAGCTTCAGGAGGAAGAGCTTGTTTTAGAAGTTTCACCACGGTGCTACTCAGATGAATATCTGCAACTTACGAGAGATTTTCATGTTTTTTAGAAGAAATAGAGAATAAAAATACTTATGTTTTATTTCTAATACTTAATAATATTTTTATCATTAGATGAATTATTCCCCAACAAACTAGAAATACAATGGTTTGTAGTATAAAAATCGAAGAAAAAGATAAATCTACCATTGCTAAACCAAATAAAAGTATATTCACAGGTAAGGTAAAAATAACCAAAGGCAACCAAAGAGGGTGTTCGTGGCTGAAGCCAAATGTTTGGAATTTAGGGAAACTTACGAGTACAACCATAGTCCCTAGTAGTACATATACTAGATTTATGCTAAAAGATAGAAGTAATAATTTTTTATTTTTCATGGTTTTTCATCTAAATCTGAGGTGTTCATTAGTTTGGAGTAGAAATTATAGAACAACCATATTTTTTCCTAATGTATTCTGCTAAATATATTCCCGCTAAAATCCCACATCCTTCAGTAATGATGCACCATAATAAAGACTCGGATAAGTTCCATATGAAGAAACTGATAATACTGGTCGCTATTATTGGGCATAAAGCAATCAACAGCCAATAAAGAATTTCTATGAATTTCATTTAGCAGAAATGATTTTGTTGGTTTCTTCTATGAAATCCAAAATCTGCTCTCCGCCCAGTTTTTTCTCTGCTGAAGTGACAAAAATATTGGGTAGTTCTTCCCAAGTTTCTAAAAGAATTTTCTTGTATTCCGCGACGCTTTTTTCTGCGGCAGCTTGGGTTTTCATCTTGTCTGATTTAGTGAAGATGATGGAAAAAGAAATTTGGTTTTCTCCGCACCACTCTATAAATTCCAAATCTATCTTCTGTGGCAGGTGGCGGATATCCACCAAAACAAACAAATGAACGAGGTTTTCTCTGTTGAGAATATAGTTCGTAATCAGCTTTTCAAAATCTTTTCTCTGTGATTTGGAAACTCTTGCGTAGCCGTAGCCGGGAAGATCGGTAAGATACCATTCTTCATTGACTAAAAAATGATTGATAAGCTGTGTTTTCCCTGGTGTCTGCGAAGTTTTAGCCAAGTCTTTTTGGTTCATCAGGGCGTTTATCAGAGAGGATTTTCCTACATTACTCCGCCCGATGAAAGCGTATTCTGGGAGGTTCGGCTCTGGGCAGTCCTGCCATTTTTGGCTGCTTTTTACGAAGGAAACAGATTTTATTTTCATTTCTAAATTTTGTATTTGAAAAATGGAAGCTAGTAACTAACTTCCATTTGTTAAACTTTATCTTTTAACCAGTTGTGAAGAATTCCATTAAATTCTTCTGGTTTTTCCATCATTGCGGCGTGCCCACATTGGTCTATCCAGAACAGATCCGAATTAGGTATCAGCCTGTTCATTTCTATGGCCACATCTGGCGGAGTTACATTGTCTTGTTTTCCCCAGATGATGCAGGTAGGACACTTGATGTTAGGCAGCTCATTCTGCATATTATGTTTGATGGCACTTCTTGCCAGCATCACTGTTTTTATGCCTTTCATTCGGTCGTTTACAATACCGAAAACTTCATCTACAAGTTCATCTGTGGCTACATCAGGGTTGTAGAAAACTTCTTGGGTTTTTCTTTTGATGTATTCTTTGTCGCTTTTTCTAGGGAAACTATCTCCGAAAGAACGCTCATAAAGTCCTGAACTTCCTGTAAGAACAAGAGAATGAACATATTCTGGACGAGCCAAAGTAAGGATAAGTCCTATATGTCCTCCCATGGAGTTTCCTACCACAGTAACAGGTTTTCCTATCTCTTGTTTGATGAATTTTCCTACAAATTTTGAGATGGCTGTGAGGTTGGTATTTAGCACAGGTAAGTCATAGATAGGCAGCTGAGGGACAAATACTTTGAAGCCTTTGTCAGCAAAGAATTCAGCCATTTCCTCGAAATTGCTGAGTCCTCCCATAAGCCCATGTAGAAGAACCATAGGATGGCCTTCTCCTTTCTCTATGAAGTGATACTTTTTATCTTTTTTTGTCTTAAAAATCATACCAATACTCACAAAAGTAATCGCAAAGATATTAAATAAAAATGTAAAAAATAGGTTTTATTTCAAAAAAAATGAATATTTACTACCGAAATCATTTTATCATAAGATATAACTTATCCACATGAAAGATAAAATTAGATTTGTTTTAAAAAAATATCTATAATTTTGTAAACTTATAGTATATCAAAGTAAGTTAGAAATGTATCATAAACCTGTTTTACTCGCAGAAAGTGTAGATGCCTTGGTAAATAATCCTGATGGCGTATATGTGGATGTTACCTTTGGTGGCGGAGGGCATTCTCGTGAGATTTTGTCCAGACTTTCCGAAAAGGGCAGGCTGTTTAGTTTTGACCAAGATTCTGATGCGCTAAATAATGTGATAGAAGATTCTAGATTTACTTTAATCAATCAAAATTTTAGGTTTTTAGAAAATTCACTGCTGATGTATGGCGTGGCTCAGGTGGATGGTGTTTTGGGAGATTTGGGAGTTTCTTCTCATCAGTTTGATAAAGCGGAAAGAGGATTTTCCATCAGGAGTGATGCGCCTCTGGATATGCGGATGAACAAAATGCAGGACATAGATGCCTATAAGGTGGTGAATGAGTATGACGAGGAAGCATTGGCGGATATTTTCTACTACTATGGAGAACTGAGGGAAGCAAGAAAACTAGCGAGGGAAATTGTTAATAAAAGAAAATCAGTGGATATAAAGACCACGGAAGATTTGAAAAAAGTATTTTCGTATGTTCCTGCACACAAGAGCAATAAGTTTTTTGCACAGGTTTTCCAAGCGATAAGAATAGAAGTCAATCAAGAGCTGGACGCTCTGAAAGAAATGCTGGTGCAATCATCCAATGTATTGAAAAAAGATGGGCGATTGGTGATTATTTCATACCATTCTTTAGAAGATAGATTGGTGAAGAAATTTTTGAAAAACGGAATGTTCGAAGGGGAGCCAGAGAGAGATGTGTATGGAAATTATCAAAAAGTTTTTGAGCTTCCATATAGAAAAGCGATAGTTCCTACGGAAGAAGAAATAGAAGATAACTCACGAGCAAGGAGTGCAAAAATGCGTGTTGGGATAAAACTTTAAGTAAAAAAATGGCAAAAAGAAAACATCATCCTCATCATCGTTCCTCAAAGAAATTCACTGTGATGGATCTTCTGAAAGGAAACTTTCTGAATAAGGAAGAGGTGAAGCAGCATTATAAATATATTTTATTTTGCTTCGCCCTTTTGATGATTATGATTTTTACCAATGATTTGGTAAATAAAAAAATAGGAGAAGTCAATGCTCTGAAAAGTCAGGTGGAAGAATATAAGTCTCAGAACGCCTATACACAGAGCAAATTGATAAAAATAAAACTGGAGTCAGAACTCAGCAAGGAGGTTTTGAGGGATTCTTTGCAGGCATTGGAATCTCATCCTTTGAAGATATTAGTAAAAATGGATAGTTTGGACTATGGCAGAATCAAGTAATAAAAAACGAGCGAAAACACTTCAGTGGGGCTATCTTTTTGTAATAGTAGCAGCGATTCTGTTTGTAATTTTTGGGGTTAGAATTGTCTACTTGCAAAATAATTCGAATGTGGATGACATACAGAGAACCATTCAGGCGAATTATAGAGCAGATACCATCAAAGCAGCGAGAGGAAATCTATATGCTGCCGATGGCTCTATTCTAGCAACCACGGTTATAAAATATAATGTTTTTGTCGATTTTAAAATTATAAAAGATTCTGTTTTTGATAAGAAGGTGGGGATTTTGTCAGATTCTCTACATAAGATGTTTGGGAAAACCAAACAAGAGTTTAGAAGTTCTTTGAAACAACAAAAAAGAAGACAAAATCAATATTATACATTAGCTTTAAATCTTGATTTTGAGCAAGTTAATAGGCTTAAAAGATTTCCTATATTCGGAAAATATAATGCGAAAACAAAGACCTATAAAAAAGAAAGATGCCTGATAATAGAACCAAAATACAAAAGGATTTTGGCGACTAACCAAATCGGAGCGGGAACTATCGGGATTGATGATGAACGAGGAAAATCAGGATTTGAAGGGGCTTTTAGTCAGTATCTTTCAGGGAAAGATGGTAGAAGATGGGTGCAGAGGGTGAATTCTAAACAGTGGAAGCCTATTGATTTTTGGGAAATAAGAGAACCTGTCGATGGGCAGGATGTTTATACCACACTAGATTTGAGGATACAAGATATTGCTCATTCTGCTTTGGAAAAACAGCTTTATGCATTTAGTGCTCATCATGGAAGTGTTTTGGTTATGGAGACAGCGACTGGGAAAATCCGAGCGATGGTGAATCTCCGTAAAAACGAGCAAGGTAGGTATGTAGATGCATATAATTATGCACTAAGGGATGCTACAGAACCAGGATCTACTTTTAAGGTGGTTTCTCTTTTGGCTGCGATGGATGATGGCTTTATAGACAAAAACACAACTGTAAATACAGGCGGTGGTATTTGGGAATATAACGGACAGCGGATAACTGACAGCCACATGGGAGGAACTTATGACATTAGTCAAATATTAGCATTGTCAAGTAATGTAGGTTCGGCTAAACTCATAGTAAAATCATATTCATCTAATCCACAGATATTTATCAATCATCTTAGAAGATGGAAAATGTTTGATAAACTGGATATAGAACTCCCAGGTGCTGCTAAACCTATGATTGTAACGCCAGAGAGCAAAAGATGGAACAAGGCGACACTTGCATCAATGTCTTATGGCTATGCTTCGGCATTCAGTCTGTTGCAGCTTGCTACTTTTTATAATGGAATAGCCAATGATGGCAAAATGGTGAAACCGCTTTTTATCGATAAAATCATGAAAGATGGTAAGGTGACACATACTGCGACTCCGCAGGTTATGGTAGAAAGAATGGCATCTCCTAAGGCTATCCAGATGATGACAGAAGCCCTTACCAAAGCCGTAGAAAAAGGAACAGCCAAGAGTATCTTTACGCCTAATCTAAAGATGGCAGGGAAAACAGGGACTACTCGTTTTGAATACTGGAAAGGAGGAGGAAAATATCAAGCTTCATTTGCAGGGTTTTATCCAGCGGATGATCCTAAATATACTTGCATTGTGATGATTAACCAGCCACAAGGAAATTATTATGGTGGAGTGGTGGCAGCGCCTGTGTTTAAAGAGATTGCAGGGAAAACATTCCTAAAAACTCCACTGAATATAGGCGAAGAAATGCTGGATGATAAAAAAGTAAATTTAAATAAACTAATCACTCCTAATCCTAAAATAAGTATGGTGGGCAGAAAAATGCCAAGTCTGAAAGGATTAGCAGGGAAAAATGTGATTTCACAGCTGGAAAATCAGGGGTATCGTGTTAGTTATAAGGGAGTTGGGAAAATCTTGGAACAGTTTCCAGAAGCAGGAACAGTGATGAAAAAAGACCAGAAAATTTATTTAAGAATGCAGAATTAAATGAAATATGAAATAAAGGCGAATAAGAGAAGAAGTTTTTTGATGTTTTGCCTTTCTATGCTTTTTGTAGTGTTGGGAGTTCTTCCGTTTTTAGGGGTGGGGCTTAGAGAGTATAGGAAATATGTGCCTGTGTTTCATGATGTGATTTTTATTGTAGTGATTATTTTTTTTGGATTCACAGCATTGATTTATTTGAAGATGATACTAAGCACCAAACCAGTGATAAGTATTTCGGAAAAAGGAATTTGTGATAATGTGTTCTTTGGGCTTATAGAATGGGAAAATGTAGCAGGTTTTAGAAAAGTAAGGGTTCAAAAGCAAGATTATATTTTGATTTTATTAGAAACCCCAGAAAAATACATAGAAAAGTTTAATTTTTTTAAACAAAAATGGTTGAATTTTAACCTTAAACAATATGGAACGCCAGTGATGATACACACTGTAAATTTAAAAATAGACCAAGAAGAATTATTGAATATAGTCCGAAAAGAATGGACAGAATATAAAAGAAATAAAAGAGAATGATTTTAAGTCAAATATTGAGTAGAGTATCTATTTTGGAAAACCTCGGAAGTTTGGAAAAGGAGGTTTCTGAGATAGTTTTTGACAGCAGAAAAGTTGTGAAAAATGCTCTCTATACAGCACTGAAAGGCAGCATTTCGGATGGACATCTGTATATAGATTCTGCGATAGAAAACGGTGCGAGTGTGATTGTTTGTGAAGATTTTCCAGAGAAAATAAATGAAGCCGTTACCTACATCAAAGTAAAAAACGCCTCCAAAACTTTGGGAAAAATAGCGAGTAATTTCTATGGAAATCCATCGGAAAAGCTTAATCTCATAGGGATTACAGGAACCAATGGTAAAACTTCTACGGCGACTCTGCTGTTTGATGTTTTCCAGAATTTAGGGTTTTCTTCGGCGCTGATTTCTACGGTGGAATATAGAATCGGTGAGGAGATTATCCCATCTACCCACACCACGCCAGATGTCGTAAGGCTCAATCAGATGCTGGCAAAAGCAGTAGAAAAAGGCTGTGAATATGCTTTCATGGAGGTTAGTTCCCATGGAATTCATCAGGACAGAATAGAAGGGCTGAATTTTAAAATCGCTGGTTTTACGAACATTACGCACGACCATTTGGATTATCACAAAACCTTTTTGGAATATCTGAATGTGAAGAAAAGATTTTTTGATGAATTGCCCGAAACTGCTGTTGCCATTACCAATATCGATGATAAAAACGGAAATGTAATGCTCCAAAGCACCAAGGCAAAAAAGAAAACTTACGCTTTGAAAACTATGGCGGATTATCAGGCAAAAATCTTGGAAGTTGATTTTGATGGGATGCTGCTTAATTTCAATGGGAAGGAGTTTTGGACAACTTTGACAGGGAAATTTAATGTTTATAATTTGCTTTTGGTTTTCGCCATTGCTTCGGAATTAGGATTTGAAAGAAATGAAATTTTACAAGCGATTTCTAAGCTGAAAAGAGTGAACGGAAGATTTGAAACCATGAAATCAGACAGTGGTATTTTCTTCATTGTAGATTATGCCCATACGCCCGATGCTTTAGAAAATGTCTTGGACAGTATCAATGAAATTCGGACAAAAAACGAAAGGCTGATTACCGTTTTCGGCTGTGGAGGAGATAGAGATAAAGAAAAACGCCCTAAAATGGGAAATGTAGCTTCCGCGAAATCCACACTGGCGATTATCACTTCTGATAACCCAAGAACAGAAGAGCCTTTGGAGATAATTAAAGAAATAGAAGCAGGCGTAGAACCGCAGAATTTCAGTAAATATACTTCTATTCCAGACCGAAAAGAGGCGATAAAAATGGCGATAAAATTTGCAGAGCCAAAAGACATCATCCTCGTTGCAGGAAAAGGGCATGAAATTTACCAAGAAATCAATGATGTGAAGCATCATTTTGATGATAAAGAAGTGATAAAAGAATTATTAACCCTTATGGGAAAGTAACCAATAAAAATGGACGAATAAAATGCTATACTACTTATATGAATATTTAACGAGTCAAGGAATCCATATCCCAGGGTTGAATTTGTTGCGATATATTTCATTTCGTGCAGGGATGTCTGTGCTTTTGTCCTTGTGGATAGCCCTTGTTTATGGGAAGAAAATCATTAATTTCCTCCGAAGAAGGCAGATGGGAGAACTCGTGAGAGACCTTGGATTAGAAGGACAGAAACAAAAAGAAGGAACGCCGACGATGGGCGGTCTCATTATCATTATTTCTACACTGATTCCAGTTTTGCTATTTACAAAACTGAATAATGTTTATATCGTTCTTCTTGTGGTTTCGGTGCTTTGGATGGGTGCGATTGGTTTCATTGATGATTATCTCAAGAAAATCAAAAAGAACAAAGATGGTCTGAGTGGTAAATTCAAAGTGATTGGTCAGGTGGGCTTAGGTCTTATCGTAGGAGTAACGATGTATTTCCATGAAGGAGTGGTTATTAAACGAGAAGTTCCAGACCTGCCACAGGCAACACAGCACAGCGTGGTAGAAAAATTCTCTTCTGAAGAAAAAGCGATAATTTCTACAGTTCCTTTCGTTAAAAATAATGAATTTGACTATAGTAAAGTTCTTTTCTGGATGGATGAGCAGAATGCTCAGAAATGGTCTTGGATAGTTTTCATTCCTGTGGTTATTTTCATTGTAACAGCGGTTTCCAACGGAGCGAATATCACCGATGGGATAGATGGTCTCGCGGCGGGGACAAGTGCTGTGATACTGCTTACCTTGGCATTTTTCGCGTATGTTTCGGGGAATATCATTTTTGCAGATTATCTTAATATAATGTTCATTCCAGACACAGGCGAGACGACCATTTTCACGATTGCCCTCGTAGGAGCAGTTATCGGATTTTTCTGGTATAATACCTATCCAGCGCAAGTATTCATGGGAGATACAGGAAGTCTGATGCTGGGCGGAGTGATAGCAGTTTTAGCGATTATTCTCAGAAAAGAATTATTGATTCCTGTTCTTTGTGGAATCTTTTTGGTGGAAAATCTTTCGGTGGTTTTGCAGGTGCTGGTTTTCAAATACAGAAAGAAAAAACACGGGCTGGAATACGCACAGAATAACCGACTATTTAAAATGTCGCCTTTGCATCACCATTATCAGAAAAGTGGTTACCACGAGAGTAAAATCGTGAATAGAATGATTATCATAGGTGTGATTTTGGCGGTAATTTGTTTAATAACCTTGAAAATAAGATAAAATTTAATTAAAATGGGATTCTTTTCAAAATTGTTCGGAGGCAAAAATGAGGATGAAATAGATTTCAATATTTATTTGGAGTTTGCCAAATTGATTAGCCTTGATGATAAAAAAGTTTTATCAGAGGTTAAGGAGTTGATTACTAATACAGATAGGTTCATTTCAAAGAATAAAGAATTCTACGAAAATAGAGGAATAGACCTAGATAAATGGAAAAAATCAAGGCTTATTTGGATGGGTTTTGCGGATATTTTGATTAGTAATGGTTATGCAGAGGAGTTTGACTGGAAATGCGAATTGGAGAGTTTTGAGTTTTTGCTGACAGAGTTAAAATCATTTAAGAATTATGCTCTAGAACTTCCTCCATTGGCTGAAGACAAACACGATGTCTATGGCTGGATAAGCGCTATCAATACCGCTTGGCATGGGCATGGCGTTTATCTGATGCAGATGTATATAGACAGTGATAGCTATGTGATTTTCCCTATTGAAGCCAGCAAAACAGAATTTCTGGAAACAGAGAGCAAAAAGATAAATGAAATGTTCATGATTTGTTAATATAGAAAAAAAATGAAAATAATAATATTAGGTGGCGGTGAAAGTGGCGTAGGAGCAGCTGTTTTAGCGAAGAAAAAAGGATTGGAAGTTTTCCTTTCAGATCGTGGCGTTATTAAGGAGTATTATAAGCAACAGTTGAAGGAGGAGGGGATAGATTTTGAAGAAGGAGTGCATAGCGAGGAGCGGATTTTAGCTGCAGACTGGGTTATAAAATCACCTGGGATACCAAAGAAAGCACCTTTAATTCAAAAGATTAAAGAAAAAGGAATCCGCCTGTCATCAGAGATAGAATTTGCCGCAGAGTTTACCGATGCCAAAATCGTTGCCGTAACGGGAAGCAATGGTAAAACGACTACCACATCGCTGATTTATCATATTTTGAAAAACAGCGGACTAAATGTAGGGCTGGGCGGAAACATTGGTAAAAGTTTTGCGATGCAGGTGGCTACAGAAAATTTTGAATATTATGTATTGGAAATCAGTAGTTTCCAGTTAGATGATATTCAGCATTTTAGACCATATATTAGTTTGCTTTTGAACTTGTCGCCAGACCATTTGGACCAGTATAATTATAATTACGAAGAATATGCATTAGCAAAATTCCGAATTGCTGAAAATCAGGAAAATGATAACTATTTCATTTACAATAAAGATGATGAAATGAGCATGAAACTCCTTCAAGAACTGAATCTGAGAGTGAAAAAAATTCCGTTTTCCATGAAGGAAAAACTTGATGAGGGAGGTTATTCTGTGGATGAAAATCTGGTGGTTAAGCTTCGTGAAGAATTTTCTATGAAAGTAGAAGATTTGGCTCTCGTAGGGAAGCACAATGTAGCCAATAGCCTTGCTGCGAGCATTGCAGGTAAGTTGTTGAATATCAGCAATGAAAGCATTAGAAACTCATTGATGACTTTTCAGGCGGTGGAGCATAGATTGGAAGAAGTGGCGGAGAGAGACGGCGTGAAATACATCAATGACAGTAAGGCTACCAATGTAAATGCTACATACTACGCCTTGGAAAGTATGAAACGACCAGTGATTTGGATAGTGGGAGGAGTGGATAAAGGAAATGACTATTCCGAAATAGCAGATTTGGTGAAGAAAAAAGTAAAGGCTGTTATCTGTATGGGTCTGGATAACTCTAAGATTATCAGTTTTTTCCAAGGGATGAAAGAAAATATCTATGATACATCGAGCATGGAAGAGGCTGTCCGTACAGCCAAGAAATTAGCTCAAAATGGAGATGCTGTGCTGCTTTCTCCGTGTTGTGCGAGTTTTGATTTGTTTGATAACTACGAGGATAGGGGCAGAAAATTTAAAACAGAAGTTTTTAAGTAAAAAAGAAACTTATAAATGACTCAAAATAAAACACAAAAAAGAATTTTTTTTAAAGGAGATAAGGTATTGTGGTATATTATTATCGCGATATCTATTTTCTCTTTTTTCCCTGTTTATTCTGCAAGTACGAATTTACAATATATCGTAGGGGAAGGAACAACAATTCGCCATTTAGGAAAACACGCAGGGCTTATTCTGTTTGGACTTGGTATAATGGCAGGTGTTACCCATTTTATAAAATATGAATGGATTGGAAAATTGAGCGGATTGGTCCTAATTATAATGGTACCTGTTTTATTATTAGCGAGTTATTTTGGGAGTAATATTGGCGGAGCTAGTGCAGGTCGGTGGGTTTCACTTGGACCAGTAAGATTTCAGCCATCTACATTTGCTTATTTAGTACTGATAGTATATCTCTGCCGTCATTTGGCGAAAAATATGCCTAAAAATAAGGAAGAAATTTCCTATTTGAATCATGCTTTGATTATTGTGCCTATTTTAGTGATATTTGGTTTGATTGCGAAGGATAATGGTTCTACAGCACTTATGATTTTGATAATGTCCATAGTAGTATTGGTTGTGGGACAGTATCCGTTGAAATATATCATAAGGCTCGGAGCAATTGCTGTTGTAGGGATTACGATGTTTTTATTTGTAGCATTGAATACGAATATTTTCAAGAATACCCGTGTTCATACTTGGATTAGTAGAGTGGAAACCTTTGTCAGTTCAGATAAACTTAATGAATCCGAAAATGAAGCATTAAAAGCTAAAAATTACCAAATCAATCAAGCAAAGGCAGCGATAGTGCATGGAGGACTTTTAGGAGTGGGGCCAGGGAAAAGTGCATTGAAGCAGTCGCTTCCTCAGTCTGCATCGGATTTTATTTTTGCCATTATTGTTGAAGAATATGGACTTTTGGGGGCAGCTATGCTGATGGGCGCCTACTTTATTATACTGATGAGAATAGTCATCATCGCTACTAAAATACCGACATTTTATGGGTCCTTATTGGTTTTATCAATAGGGATGATGATATTTCTACAGTTGGCAGTTAACATTGCTGTTGCGGTGAACATTATCCCAGTTACAGGACAGCCGCTACCTTTGATAAGTTATGGGGGAACCTCTATGCTGGTTACTTATATTCAGCTCGGAATAGTTTTAAATATCAGTTCAAGGATACAGGTTTTAGGAGAGGAAGGTCTGGGAGAAAAACAAATCGCCAAAGAAATGAATGATATTGCATAAATTACTATCATTTTGAAAAATAAAAAGAAATGGAGCATCAAGATAAAACTAATGAACAACGAAAAATAAGAGTTTTAATTAGTGGCGGCGGCACAGGAGGACATATTTTCCCTGCTGTGGCGATAGCCAACGAGATTAAAAGCAGATTTCCTAATGCTGAGCTTTTGTTCGTGGGAGCGAATGGAAAAATGGAAATGGAGAAAGTCCCTCAGGCTGGTTTTAGAATAGAGGGACTGAATATCGCTGGGTTTGATAGAGGAAATTTGCTTAAAAACATCGGTCTTCCTTTTAAAATTATTTCCAGTTTATGGAAAGCAAGAAAGATTATTAAAAACTTTAAACCAGATTTTGCTGTTGGGACAGGTGGTTTTGCTTCTGGTCCTGCTCTGTATGTGGCATCATCCCTTGGCGTTCCGATTTTTGTACAGGAACAAAACTCCATTTTAGGGAAAACCAATCAGTTTCTCGGAAGAAGAGCCAAGGCAGTTTTCATGGGCTATCCCAATATGAGCAGCTTTCTTCCTGCGGTATTTACAGGAAACCCTATCCGAGAAAACATCGTCACAGATATTATAAATACCAAAGAAGCAAAGGAAAAAATGGGCTTAGACCCAAATAAACTTACCATTCTTTCTGTGGGAGGTTCATTAGGCTCAAAAACCCTAAATAATGCTTGGAAAGAGCTTTTACCTAAATTAAAGGGAAAAAATATCCAGTTGGTATGGCAGACAGGAAAGCTTGAATATCAAAACATTATATCTCAATGTGTAGGTGATGAGCAAGGAATTCAAATCAAGGAGTTTATCTCAGATATGGCATTGGCATATTCGGCGGCGGATGTGATTGTATCAAGAGCGGGAGCTATCGCGATTTCCGAGCTGGCAGTGGTAGGAAAGCCTATTCTTTTGGTGCCGTTTCCTTATGCAGCAGAAGACCATCAGACCAAAAATGCAATGGCTTTGGTAGAAAAAAATGCAGCCAAAATGGTCAAAGATTCTGAAATGAATGAAAAATTCTGGAATACGCTGATGGAAATCTGCGAAGATGAGAATTTGAGGAAAGAAATGTCCAGCAATCTAAAATTTTTTGCAAAACCAAATGCAGCAAAGGAAATTGTGGATGAAATTTTTAAAATATTAAAAACCAAATAACCAATGTGTAGATATGCGATGGTTTCTTACAAACCGCATTATGCATGTTTTAATTGTAGGAAAACCTTTAAAAGAAGGCTTTTTTATGACATCAGAGAAGGCAGGCAGAATGATATAGCCAAATGCCCACAGTGTGGCAAGCCTATGGCGGATATGGGACTAGATTTTGCCTCGCCATCTAAAAATGATAAAAAAGCGTGGGAGCATCTCCAAAAACTCTATCAAGTAGGGATTACCTTTCATTCCTGTGGCTGCTCAGGACCAGGCTACATCCCGCGGGACAGAGATACACTACTTGCCTATTTTAAAGGAATCAGAGAAGGTTATGAAGAGCAGCTCAAGTTTTTTAGAAGTAGAACAGAGCCAGCGAGTAAAGCTGAAATACAAAGGGATAATGACAAAAATTTTTATTACATCTATCGAATTCCTTCAAAACTAAAATCAAAAAATGGTTTTGTAAAAAATGAAGATGCCATTGATTTTTGGATTGGTAAAATAAAAGAAGTGGAAGAAAAAATAGCGAAAATTTGAATAGTTTAAAAATATGGAAGGTAAAAGTCAAATTTTGATTTATCAAACAGAAGATGGACTTACAAAGATTAGTGTAAAGCTGGAAGATGAAAATATTTGGCTTTCCATAGATCAAATGGCTGCTCTTTTTGGTAGGGATAAATCTACAATTTCCCGACATATTAAAAATATTTTTAAAGAAGGAGAATTGCAACAAAATTCAGTTGTTGCAAATTTTGCAACAACTGCTTCAGACAATAAAATATATCAAGTTGATTACTATAATCTTGATGTAATTATTTCAGTGGGATATCGTGTTAAATCAATACAAGGGACTAAATTTAGAATTTGGGCGACCGAAAAACTCAAAGAATATTTAGTAAAGGGATTTACCATGAATGATGAACGCTTGAAAAGTTTAGGAGGAGGTAATTATTGGAAAGAGTTATTAGACCGTATTAGGGACATTCGTTCAAGTGAAAAAGTAATGTACCGCCAAGTTTTGGATTTGTATGCTACAGCTACAGATTATGACCCTAAAAATGAGGCAAGTATCACTTTTTTCAAAATGGTTCAGAATAAATTACACTATGCAGCTCATGGAAATACAGCGAGTGAAGTGATTTATTTTAGAGTAGATAGTGAAAAACCATTTGTGGGACTTACCCACTTTAAAGGAAGCCATCCAACACAGGCGGAGGCTATGGTAGCTAAAAACTACCTTACAGAGCAGGAACTTCGTGTGTTGAATAACTTGGTTTCAGCATATTTTGATTTAGCGGAGTTGAATGCTATTGAAGAAAGAGAAATGAAGATGAATGATTTTATAAGGGAGCTGGATAATATCCTTTCCTCTGCTGGGCGTGAGGTACTAGATAATGCGGGGAAAATATCACATAATCAAGCAGAAGAGAAGGCAAGAAAAGAATATAAAAAATATAAGGCGAAAACTCTGGCAGATGTAGAAAAAGCATATTTGCGAACCATTAATAATTTGCAAAAAGAAGCTAAAAAGAATGTAAAAAAAGGAAAATAATTATTAAAAATAAATGAAACAATATAAAAACTTTTATTTCATAGGAATTGGAGGGATAGGAATGTCCGCTCTTGCAAGGTATTTTAAAAGTCTGGGAAAGAATGTTTTAGGATATGATAGAACCGAGACCAAACTGACTAAAAAACTGCAGGAAGAGGGAATTGCTATCCAGTTTAAAGATGGAATTACTGAGGAAATCAGTGCTTTAGATAAGGCTGAAACACTTGTGATTTTTACGCCAGCGATTAAGGAACTGCAGATTTTGGATTATTTTAATCAGCAGGGATTTTCAGTTTTAAAACGAGCAAAAGTCTTGGGAATGGTCACCGAAAATACCGAATGCATCGCAGTGGCGGGAACTCACGGAAAAACGACCACTTCCTGCCTTGTGGCTCATCTCTGCAAGGAGGCTGGACTTCCGTTTTCAGCTTTTTTAGGCGGAATTTCGGAGAATTTTGGGTCTAATTTTATGTTTAATGGCAATCAGTATTCCGTTTTGGAAGCCGATGAATACGACCGAAGTTTTCTTAATCTATCGCCAGACTGGGCGATAATAACTTCTACGGATGCCGACCATCTCGATATATATGGCGACAAAGAAAATATAGAACAGGGCTTTGAGGATTTCGCGAATTTGGTTCCAGATGACAGCCAGCTTTTTGTAAGAAAAGGAATAAAAATCGCCAGAAATGCCCAGACTTATGCAGTGAATGAGAAGGCGGATTATTATTCTGATAACCTCCAAATGAAAGGTGAAAAAATCAGTTTTGATTTTCATACAAAAGATGGAGAAACCCACCAGTTTGAGTGGGAAATCCCAGGGATTCACAATGTGGAAAACGCTACGGGAGCATTGGCTCTGCTTCATCATCTTGGAGCGGATTTTGAGGTTTTAAAGAAAGCAATAGCTGGTTTCAAAGGGATAAAACGCCGTTATACGAGACATAAATTTGCCAATGGGAAAATCTATGTGGATGACTACGCCCACCACCCGACGGAGCTGAACGCGGTGATAAACTCCATCCGAGAATTTAATCCTGATAAAAAACTTTTAGTGGTTTTTCAGCCGCATCTTTTCAGTAGAACGAAGGATTTCGCTGATGGTTTCGCGGAAAGTCTGTCCAAAGCAGATGAGCTGTTGCTGCTGGATATTTACCCAGCGAGAGAATTACAAGAAAATTTTTCTGAAATTACTTCCGAGTGGTTGTTAGAAAAAGTAAATTTGCAAAATAAAGAAGTTTCTACCCTTGCGGCTGCATTTGATAAAATCAAAAGTAAGGATTTTGATGTTCTGCTCACAGTAGGTGCAGGAAATATAGATACCCTCTATGACAGCATAGTGGAGTGGATGGAGAATAGATAAGATGAAAAAGAAATATAGGTTTTTGAAAATCATTTTCGTGGCGGGGATTTGGATATTTCTGCTCAGATTTTCTTTACAAAGGTTTAATAATAGACCTTTAGAGGATATCGTAGTGAAAATGCTGCAAAAAAAACCTGTGTCTTTTATCAATGATAAAATTGTCAGAGAAATCATAAGAAAGGAAAATCCGACAAATAGGATAGGCGACCTGAATATTTTGTCCTTGGAAAGGGCAATAAGAGCAATGCCCATGGTGGATAGTGCGAATGTTTACTTGAAACTAAATGGTCAATTAAATTTGGATATTAGCCAGAGAATTCCTATTTTTCGGCTTTCAAAAAAAGACCAATCTTTTTATGTGGATGAAAAAGGGGTGGAATTCCCTGCATCTAACAATTATTCCTATCAGTGCATGCTGGTTTCTGGGAAGGTGAGTTCAGAGGAGTATCCCATGTTGGTGGAGCTTGTGAAAATCATAAACAGGGATGATTTTAGTAAAAATTTCTTTGTAGGGATTAGCAAAAAGGGGAATGATTATTATCTGATGACGAATGAAGGAAACTATGTTGTAGAGCTGGGAAGGCTGGAAAATTTAGGGTTTAAGATAAAGGGGTTTAAGACTTTTGTAGAAAAATATTTGATTTATCAAGACCAAATGAAATATTCAAAAATTTCAGTAAAATATGATAATCAGATAGTGACTACTCTGCGAAAGGGAAATGAAGATAAAGAATCCAAAGAAAGAGTCTATAAACCCGAAGAAAAAAGTAAAGAGGAAGTAAAAGAAGGCTCTAACAGCGAGAACAAAAAAGAAGAAACAAAACCAAAATCTGAGAAATCAGAGGGAAACAAAGATAAAAAGAAATAGTAAAAACACGAATATTAGATGGAAGCAAATGAATATTCAGTAGGACTAGATATAGGGACGACAAAGATAGTAGCCATAGTAGGGCGTAGAAGTGCTCATGGGAAAATAGAGGTGATGGGAGTAGGAAAGAGCAAGAGTCTCGGTGTACGAAAAGGTATAGTGCATAACATCGCTCATACCATTAGTTCCATTAAAGCTGCTATCAGCGAGGCAGAAAAGTCAGCAAAAGTTCCTATCAAAAAAGTAACTGTAGGTATTGCAGGGAAACATATCCGTTCCTTACAGCATACAGATTATATAGGGAGACAAGACCCAGAGTCCTATATCACTGAAGTGGATATATCAAAACTAAAAGAGCAGGTTAAGAAAATAGCCGTGCATCCAGGTGAAGAGATTATTCATGTCCTTCCACAAGAATATAAAGTAGATTCTGAAGAAGAAATTATAGAGCCAATAGGTATGCATGGAACTCGTCTAGAAGCTAAGTTTCATGTGGTAGTGGGACAGATGGCGTCCATCAAAAATGTGGTTCGATGTGTCAAAGAAGCAGGTCTAGAGCTGGAAGCTTTGACTTTGGAGCCGTTAGCATCTGCAGAAGCTGTTCTTACTCAGGAGGAGAAAGAAGCAGGAGTGGCAATTGTAGATATAGGAGGAGGAACTACTGATGTAGCTGTTTTTAAGGATAATATTATCCGTCATACGTGCGTTATACCTTACGGAGGAGGAATTATTACAGAAGATATCAAGGAAGGCTGTTCTATTATAGAAAAACATGCAGAGCAGTTAAAGATAAATTTTGGTTCAGCAGTTCCTGAATTAGAAAAGGAAAATGCCTATGTTACCATACCAGGGCTTCATGGAAGAGAGGAAAAGGAAATTTCTTTGAAATCCCTTGCAAGTATTATCAGTGCAAGAGTGGAGGAAATCCTAGAGATGGTAAATAATGAATTAAAATCCTATGGAGCTTATGAAATGAAGTCCTATGGAGTTAATGAACAGAAAAGAAAACTTATTGCAGGCATGGTACTTACAGGAGGAGGTTCTAATCTGAGAAACCTTCGCCAGCTGGCAAATTATGTGACAGGATTTGACTGTAGAATAGGCTATGCTAATGAGTATATCATTAATGATAAAAACCAACTTTTGAGAAGTCCAGAGTATTCCACAGCTATTGGATTACTGATGGAGAGTCTCAGAATCAATGAAAAACAAGAAAATCTAGAGATACAAGACAAAAAAGAGGAAGTTTCTAAACCAGTAGAAGAGGTAGCTCCAAAACCTGTGGAGAAGCAGCCTGAAACTGTATCAACAAAAGAGGTTCAAGAAGAGCCTAAAAAAGAAGCATGGAGTGTGCGTTTCATGAAAAAGTTTAAGAATTTTTTTGAGGAAGAAGAAAATTAATTAAAAGAAAACAATAAAAACAAGGATATAAAAAGATAACATAAACTATGGGAGGTTTTAATCAAGATATAGAAATAGACTTCAAAGCACCTAAAGACAGATCATCTATCATTAAAGTAATTGGTGTAGGTGGTGGAGGAAACAATGCACTACAACACATGTACGAAAGAGGTATCCATGGAGTTGATTTCATCGTACTAAATACAGATGCGCAGGCGTTGGATGAGCATTCTGTTTCTAATAAAGTTCAGCTTGGGACACGAACAACAGAAGGACTTGGTGCGGGAGCAGATCCAGAAGTAGGAGAGAAGGCTGCTATTGAAAGTATGGATGATATCCGAGAAGCACTTGGTCATAACACCAAAATGGTCTTTATCACCGCAGGTATGGGTGGTGGTACAGGTACAGGTGCTGCGCCAGTGGTAGCTCAGGTTGCTAAAGAGTTGGGCATTCTTACGATAGCTATTGTAACTTTGCCTTTTGATTTTGAAGGAAAAAGAAGATTAGAACAAGCTCATTTTGGATTAGAAAAACTAAGAGAAAATGTAGACTCTTTGATTATTATTAATAATGATAGATTAGCAGAACAATATCCTGATTTAGACTACGAAGAGGCGTTTTCTCAAGCAAACGAAGTGCTGACCAACGCTGCGAAAGGTATGGCAGAGGTCATTACTGCTCCGTTTAAAGTTAATATTGACTTCCGTGATGCTAAAACTGTCCTTGAAAATTCAGGAACAGCGTTGATGTCCATAGGAATAGCATCAGGTGAGAATAGAGCAGAAGATGCAGTGAAGAGAGCGCTGGATTCTCCACTATTGAATGATAATAAGATTACAGGAGCGAAAAAAGTTATGCTTCTTATTCTAAGTGGAGAAGAGCATAAAGCGAAAATGAATGAAATCAAATTCATTAGTAGTTATATTCAGAATGAAGCAGGAGGAGGAAACAAGGCGGATGTAATTTTTGGGGTAGGAACAGAGGATGGATTAGGAGAGTCTATTAAGGTCTTAGTGGTAGCGACAGGATTCGCGCCTGAACATGAGAAAAATACAGCTATCCCAGCAGAGCGTATTATTCATGATTTGAATGGAGGTATTAAAAAACCAGATATACCAGTTGT
The DNA here is from genome assembly GCA_963519075.1 of uncultured Flavobacteriaceae bacterium. Classification (GTDB taxonomy): domain Bacteria; phylum Bacteroidota; class Bacteroidia; order Flavobacteriales; family Weeksellaceae; genus JABCPE02. Next base: position 38,425 of record CAUQMH010000001.1, on the reverse strand, counting down.
AGAATCTCAACCCGTTAAAGAAACTCCTGTGAATGATGTTCGTAGACCAAGTAATAGACAAGAAGTTAGAGAAGAACAGAAACGACAGTTTTTTCGTTTAGATAATAATTCTAACTCAAACTCAAACTCAAACACCAATTCTAATTTTCCTACCAATAGTTTTTCAGTAGAAAAAGCGGAAGAAAAGTTTGATTTTCACCAGACAACTGTGCTAGAGGAGAGAAGAGAAGATGATTTCGTGACGAGTTTTAAATTCAGAGAGGAAGAAGAACCTTCTTTTTTTCAAGCGGAAGAAGAGCCAGTGAAGGAATATGATCTATTTTCTTATGCTGAGCTAGAGCCAGTTTCTTTTACATTTGATTTAGAGGAAGATAAACCAAAAGAAGAAGATTTTTCTTTTCAAGTGAAGGAAGCGCCTGTTAATTTCAGAGTGGAAATGAGAGAGGAAACTGCTCCTCAAAAAGAAGAACCTAAATTTCCTGTAACTAATCAAACTCAGCCAGAAACTCCAAAAAATGATTTTCCTAATATAGAGCAGAAAGAGGAATTTACCATCATTGAAAAAAGAAGAACGGAAGAGGAAGATAGCAGAATACAGGAGAGAAGAAATAAATTAAAAGAGTTTAATTCTTCTAGATTTCAAGGAAATGATGAGAAAAAGATAGATATCTATGAAATGATTCCTGCTTTTAGAAGAAGAAATATAGATGTTGATTTTGAAAATCCATTAGATAGGGAACAAAAAATATCTAGTTTTATTTCCGAAAATGACAAAGGAAAAATGGAAGTAAGACGAAATAGATTCTTAAATAAAGATGTAGATTAAAAATAAAAAACTCCACATTTAGTGGAGTTTTTTTTATCGCATAAAAACGAATTTATCGTAATATTTACTCATATAGGTCAGACCTATATTGATACTTACTCCTATAGAAAAGCCATTTAGGTTCTTTTCAGAATCAAAAGGAATAGAATATCCACCATAAACATTCATAAATTTCAAAAAAGAAAAACCTACGATAGGGCTGAAATGTTTAGTAGAAACCACTAGACCAGCATATCCACCGCCATCGTAATACCCTACTTTTAGTTCTGGGATAAAATGGTCTTTGCTATCTTTTCCTCTGAAATAACGACCAAAAGCTCCTATTGTGATGGATTTGTCCTGTCTTCCTGCATTGTAGTCTATTCCTACAGCGAGTGTATTTCTTCCAATGTAGTTGTAATCCAAGCCAATAGCTGTTTTGTCAAGGACACTCCTTTTAAAAGAAAAACCATCCTGTGCGTACAATCCTACAGAGAAAGATATGAGCAAAATACTAAAAATATTTCTCAATTGATTTTTTCTATTTTCCATAATTTTCGGCTTTTTCTTGATCAAATTCTCCTTCCCATTTTGCAATGAAAACGGAAGCCATACAGTTCCCAATCACATTCAAAGAGGTTCTTCCCATGTCCATCAGTTCATCTATTCCTAAAATAGCAGAAATGATAATCAGCGGAAGCCCAAATTGCTCAGCTGTAGCGATAAGGACAATCAGAGAGGCTCTCGGTATGGCTGCCACTCCCTTACTTGTAATCATCAATGTAAGGCACATCAGCAGTTGTTGTCCGAAAGTCAATTCCATCCCAGCGGCCTGAGCCACGAATATAGATGCTAATGATAGATAAAGTGCAGTTCCGTCAAGATTAAAACTATATCCCGTAGGTACCACGAAGGAAACAATTCTACGAGGCACGCCAAAGGCTTCCATATTGCTCATTACTTTAGGTAAGGCAGCATCAGAACTTGTCGTAGCAAAAGCGATAGAAACAGGTTCTTTGATAGCAGAAATGAAGTTTTTGATTGGGATTTTCAGATACATGGCTAGTGGCAGTAATACCAGCATAACAAATGCAAATATCGCAGCATAAAGAGTCAGCAGGAGTAAGAACAAATATTTTAAAATGTCTATTCCCATATGTCCTACCGTATATGCCATCGCTGCACCTACTCCGACAGGAGCAAAATACATCACGATTTTAGTGTATTTAAACATCACTTCCGCTAGACTTTCCACAAAGTCTATCATTGGCTTTTTCTTCTTTTCATCCAGCATAGCCAGTCCGATACCAAAAACTACAGAGAAAACTACAATTTGCAGCACCTGATTTTCATAAATAGACTTTATAATATTTTCAGGGAAAATATCACGGAAGAAAGCCGTTACCTTGTATATCCATTGGTCAGCTTCAGGAATTTGTTTTAGAGCTTTTAAATCATTTTCCTTAACTCCCGAACCAGAAGGTAGGTCGTGCTGAGGAAATTGGCTCAAATCTATCCCTACACCAGCATTGGATATATTGATGGATACCAAACCTATTAGGATAGCAAGAGTCGTCGCTACATTGAAATAAAGCAAAGATTTCCACGCCATTCTTCCTACTTGTTTCAGGTCAGAATGCCCAGCAATTCCATAAACCAAAGTCGCAAATAAAATAGGCCCTACAATGGTTTTTACTAATTTGATAAACCCACTGCTCAGAGGCTGTAGAGCCATCGCTACACCAGGAAACTCCACACCTATCACCACGCCCACAATCATGCTGGTAAGTATCCAAGTCGTAAGGTCTTTTTTCAAAATGGCATAAAATAAAAAAGCGCCACCGATGACAAAATGCGTTCCAGAGAGCACCGCCTTAGAAAGAGGCGAAAAAAAGTTAATTCCATAGACAACAGCTCCGAGAGTCATTATCAATAATGGAAATAATCTAAATATAAATGAATTCATTACTACTTTTTGTTTGTTGCAAATATAATGAATAAACTAAAAAGAGGAAACATAAGAGTCTTTTAAGCAAATTATTAAATCATCAGGAAGGTTTATCAGAATCGCTTAGAAGTTTAAAACTCATCCTGTGATAAGGCGTAGCGCCATGTTTCTTAATGGCTTCTCTATGGGCTTTGGTGGGATAGCCAACATTTTTGTCCCAAGCGTATTCAGGGAATTCTTCGTGGAGTTTCAGCATGAGCTGGTCTCGGTAGTTTTTAGCTAAAATAGAAGCAGCCGCGATGGAAAGCACCTTGCCGTCTCCTTTTACAATGCATTCGTATGGAATGAAATTATATGGATGAAACCTGTTCCCATCCACTAAAATCAGCTCTGGGCGTGTTTTTAGCTGGTCTAATGCCAAGTGCATCGCGTGGATACTGGCGTTCAGTATGTTATGCTCATCAATGAAAGAAGGCGGAACTTCTGCAATCGCGAAATCCACCGCATTTTCCCTTATGTATTGGTCTAATTCTAAACGAACCTTTGTGGTAAGTTTTTTAGAGTCGTTGATGAGGTTGTGGTCAAATTTTTCATCAATAATCACAGCAGCAGCGACCACAGGGCCTGCCAGACAGCCTCTTCCTACCTCATCACAACCAGCCTCGATGCAAATTTCAGACCAAAAACGCTTTAAATTCATAAATATTCAATAAAAATTAAGTTTTAAATAAAATTTAGCACAAATTTAATATTTTTTTTTACAAATCTATTGTTTTTATTAAAAAAATGTTATAAAATTGTCAAAGAAAAACCAAAATAACTTTTAATTATGAAGAAACTAACATCAAATGTCTTGGCAGTTGTTCTTTCTTCTTCCTTTGTGATAGGAAACGCACAGGAAAAACCAAAAGACTCTGTGAAAGTCAAGGAAATCGGCGAAGTGGTAATCACCGCTTTGGGAATTAAGAGAGAGAATAAATCTCTTGGGTATTCAACTACGAAAGTAGGCGGAGATGACTTGTCAAAAGTTGGGAATCAGAATTTAGTCAATTCGCTTTCGGGAAAAGCAGCAGGGCTTCAGGTAATCTCTTCTGGCGGGGCGCCAGGTTCTGGGAGTAGATTAGTCATTAGAGGAGGGGCAAAATCTCTTACAAATTCTAACGAGCCTCTGTATGTGATTGATGGAGTGCCTATCACTAATGCGAATGATGGGAACTCCAATACTACCTCAGGGATTTCTTCTCCAAACAGAGCAGCGGATATCAACCCTGATGATATTGAGAGTATCAATATCCTGAAAGGGGCAGCTGGAGCTGTTCTTTATGGAAATAGAGGTTCTAATGGGGTTATCCTCATCACAACGAAATCAGGAAAAGCAAGAGCAGGGAAGCCACAGATTGTCCTTTCTACACAGGTTGCGGTAGATAATGCTTTGGTTCTTCCAGATTATCAGACAGTCTATGCACAGGGAAGTAGAGGTGTGTATGGAGAAGGAACTTCTTATTCATGGGGGCAAAAATACAAGGGCAGACTGTGTATAGTGATGCGGCAGGCAAAAATGTTACACTCTCTGTTTATGACCCGAGAAAGCAGTTTCTACAAACTGGAGTAACAAGAAATAATAATGTGTCTTTGTCACATTCATTTAATAAATCTAATGTTTTCTTGTCAGCAGGGCATTCCTTGCAGACATCCATAGTTCCGAACCAAGAATATGAGAAGACCAATTTTAGATTTAATGGAAATACGCAGGTTACAGAGAAATTCAATGCAGGAGTAAATGTCTCTTATAATAAAACCAAAGGAAATGTGCCATTCGCAGGGCAGGATGGGAATAACCCTATTTTTGCCTTGTTCCACACTCCTGTGAGCTGGGATTTGAAGGGTTATGGCTATGTTAATCCTGCTACTGGCGAACAAATCAATTTCCGAGGGGGAAGTTTTGACAACCCATATTGGTCAGTTTATAAGAACTCTGCTAAAACATCCAGTGACCGTTTCATTACGAGTTTGAATTTAGGATATGATTTAACAAAATGGTTAAAACTGACTTATAGATTAGGGAATGATTATTTTGTAGATAATAGAGTGATATTCAGAGATATATATTCTGGCTCAAAAGTGAAAGGATATTTGTCTTATGATGATGTGAAGAGAAACGAGCTTACCTCAACATTGATGGCAAATATCAATACCAATATTACGGATAACTTGGCATTGACAGTTGTGGTGGGACAGGACTATAACAAGAGAACTTACAGAAATAGTGTTATTACAGGGAATGCACTAGCTGCACCAGGTTTGGTAAATACTGATAACATCGCTTCTTTTGACCCAGGCTATAACTATGAAACCCAAAGAACATTATTTGGGTTCTTTGGAGATGTTACTTTGAGCTACAAAAATTATTTGTTCCTGAACTTAGTAGGAAGATATGAGATGGCTTCTACTTTACCAGAAAATAATAGAGCTTATTTCTACCCTGGGGTAAGTGGTTCCTTTGTCTTCTCGGATGCATTTAATATTAATAAGGATATATTAAGTTATGGTAAACTGCGTGCTGGGATTTCCAGAACGGCAAGAGATGCAGATCCTTATTTAGTTTTCCAAGCATATAGAAAAGCAGAGTATGGTGATGGATTCGTGCCAGGACTTAAATTTCCTTTTAATAATGATTTAGGGACTTATGTAGGATACAAAGTGGCAAACACATGGAATGATCCAGACTTAAAGCCAGAATTTACAACGGAATATGAGGTAGGAACAGAACTTCGTTTCTTGAAGAATAGAATTGGTTTGGAGTTCACTTATTTCGAAAACAAGAATACAGATGGAATCATCGGACTTAGGATTTCTCCTACTTCAGGGGCTGCTATATCCATTGAGAACACAGGACAAACTTCTTCTAAAGGGATAGAGGCAGGACTGAAAGTCACACCTATCAAAGCAAAAGATTTTAGCTGGGAAGTTAATTTTAATTTTAGTAGAATCCGCTCATTGGTGGAAGAAACACATCCTAAAACAGATAGAATATATATGGGAGGTTTCTCAGGAAGTCCTGCTATCTATGCTGTAAAAGGCGAAAGATATGGTTCTATCGTTGGTAGCGCCTATATGAGAGATGCCAATGGAAATATTTTGGTGGGAAGTAATGGTAAGCCAATGATCCAGAGTGGCCAAGTCCTAGGGCATGTAGAACCAGACTGGACAGGAAGTGTAGGAACAACCTTTAAATATAAAGGAGTGTACCTCACAGCACAATTGGACATCAGACAAGGAGGATATTTGTTTAATGGAACAGAAGAATTGTTGGATTTCTATGGCGTATCTGCAAAGACATTAGAAAGAGAAAATGGAACGACAGTTTTCCCTGGTGTAACATCTGCAGGAACACCAAATACAACACCTATTGCGATAAACCAAAATTATTATAATTCACTTCCAACAGAAGCTTATGTGTATAAAAATGACTGGGTGAAACTTCGTGAAATAAGCTTAGGATACAGTTTCCGTCCAGCAGGATTTGATTTCATAAGAAGTATAGATGTAGGTGTATTTGGTAGAAACTTGTTCTTATGGACAAAGGTGCCTCACATAGACCCAGAATCAAGCTCTTTTGGAACAGGAAATGCACAAGGGGTTTCTCGTTTTGCATTCCCATCGACAAGAAGCTTTGGTGTTAATTTAAAAGTTCAATTCTAAAAACTAAGAAAAATGAAAAAAATTAGAAATAATATATCTAAATATGCTGTTCTTTTAGCTTTGACAGCGACTCCTTTGGTAGTTACATCTTGTAGACAGGAGTTGGATATTAATGTAGATCCCAATAATCCTTCAGAAGCTTCTTTGTCAGGGCTTCTTAGTGGTTCACAGGTTGGTTTTGCCTTTGCTCTTGGTGGTGAGGGGACTAGAATGCCAGCAAGTATCGTTCAGCATTATGCGGGACATAGGGCGCAGCCACTTGATTATGCACAATATAGAATCACCTCTTCTAGTACAGATGTGGCTTGGGGGGCTTTTTATAATAATGTGTTGATGGGTATGAGAGAGCTGGAAAACAAGGCTGCAGCCTCTGGAAATAGGGCGTATGTAGGGGTTTCTAAGCTTCTTCAGGCTCACGCATTCAGTGTTGTTACAGATATGTTTGGAGATATACCTTTTTCTGAGGCTTTACAGGGAAGAGCTAATATTACTCCTGCTTATGATAGACAGGAAAATATCTATCCAGCTCTTATTGCCATGATAGATGAGGGGGTTAGCTGCTCTTTCAGCAGGAACAGAAACTATTTCTGGAGATATAGTCTATGGAGGGGATGTGGCAAAATGGAAAAAATACGGAAATTCGTTAAAACTACGATTACTAAACCATTTAAGCCGCAGACAGCCCAATGCAGCAGCGAATTTCTTGGCATCCAATCCTAGTCTTATAGAAACTAGTGTGGATGATGCAAAGGTTCTCTTTGGTACTGTAGCTTCTAATGCCAATCCTATCTATCAGTTTGATGTGCTTTCTGGAAGAAGTGACCAAGCAGTATCCAGTACAATTGTAGATAAGATGAAAGCATTGTCAGACCCTAGGGTAGGTGTTTATTTTGAGCCTGTTGCTAATAATGTTTTAGGATTAAAAGGACAGTATTTGGGTAATGCACCAGGAAATGATGAAGAAGACTCCAAAAAGAATAGATATTCCCGTGTAGGAAGTGCTTATGCGTCTATAAAAGCTCCTGTGGTTTTGATGAGTGCAGCAGAGGTTAATTTTATCAAAGCAGAAGTGTATCACAGAGCATCTAATGCAGCAAGTGCACAGGCGGCTTATCAAGCTGCGATTACACAGGATTTCGCAGCATTAGGTTTATCTTCTTCTGCAGCGACATATTTAGCGAATGCGAATGTGGCTTATAATGGGACTTTACAGAGAATCATGGAGCAAAAATGGATTACCATGTTCCAGGCATCTTATGAGTCTTGGGTAGATTGGAGAAGAACTGGCTTCCCAGCTCTCACACCAGCAGCGAGCAATGTAACTTCTAATGTAATCCCGAGAAACCTGCCATATCCAGATGTAGAAATCAATTCAAACCGCGCTAACTTAGTAGCAGGACCAGGGGTTCCGATTCCATACACAGGGCTGAGCAACAGAGTTTGGTGGGATAACTAATAGCCTCTTCATTTTTAACTAATTTTTTTATAAAGGAAGTCTCTTTTTCAGGGATTTCCTTTATATTTTTTATCTTTGCAATTATTTTATTTATTATGGTTAGAGAGATATTACTTGAAAAAATACAGAAAGTTTTAGCAGAGAGTTTTGGTTTGGTGGATTTCGTTCCTGAAATTCAGCAGACAAAACCTGATTTTGAAGGAGATTTTACTGTCGTGACTTTTCCTTTGGTTAAAGTTTTGAAGAAAAGTCCAGATATCATCGCGACAGAGCTTGGCGACAAGATACTTTCGGAGGTGGATTTTGTAGAAAATTATAACATTGTGAAAGGTTTTCTTAACCTAAAATTAAAGGACAATGTTTTCCTGCAAAGCTTTAAAAATCTTTCCGAGAATTTAGAGAAAATCACACCTAAGAATGAAACCATTATGGTGGAATATTCTTCGCCAAATACCAACAAACCTTTGCATTTGGGACATATTAGAAATAATCTTTTAGGCTTTTCTATTGCTAATATTTTGAAAGAAGAGGGCTATAATGTCATCAAAACCCAAATCATCAACGATAGAGGAATCCACATTTGTAAATCTATGTTGGCGTGGGAAAAATTCGGAAATGGAGCAACGCCAGAATCTACCCAAACAAAAGGTGATAAGCTGGTGGGAAATTACTATGTGGAATTTGATAAACATTACAAAGCAGAAATAGCCCAGCTGAAAGAACAAGGCATAGACGAAGAAACGGCTAAAAAACAAGCGCCGTCTATTTTAGAGGCTCAAAAAATGCTTTTGGACTGGGAAAATGGCGATGAAAAAGTAAGAAACCTTTGGGAAAAAATGAACGCTTGGGTTTATGCAGGATTTGCGGAAACTTATAAACGCCTTGGAGTAGATTTTGACCAAGTTCAATATGAAAGCCAAACTTACCTTTTGGGTAAAGATTTGATAAAAGAAGGTCTGGACAAAGGCGTTTTCTTCACCAAAGAAGATGGCTCTGTATGGTGCGACCTTACCGATGAAGGCTTGGATGAAAAACTTCTCCTTCGTGGGGATGGGACTTCTGTCTATATCACGCAGGATTTGGGAACTGCCGTGGGGCGTTTCGCGGATAATGATATACAGAGACTTATCTACACGGTGGGAAATGAGCAGGATTATCATTTTCAGGTTTTGTTTAAAATCCTTAAAAAACTCGGCTACAGCTGGGCGGAGCATCTTTACCATCTATCCTACGGAATGGTGGAACTTCCTAACGGAAAGATGAAATCTCGTGAAGGAACAGTGGTGGATGCCGATGACCTGATGCAGGAAATGTATCTTACGGCGAAAGAAAAAGCGCAGGAACTAGGAAAACTGGAAGCGCTGACCGAAGAGGAAAAAGAAAAATCTTATGAAATCGTAGGTCTTGGAGCATTGAAATATTTTATGCTAAAAGTAGATCCGAAGAAAAAAATGCTTTTCAATCCAGAGGAAAGTGTGGATTTCAATGGGAATACAGGGCCTTTCATTCAGTATGCTTATGCCAGAATTCAGTCTTTACTGAAAAGAGCTGAAGGAACGGATTTCAATTTCTCTGAAAACATCGCCCTTAGTGAGAACGAGAAAGAACTCATCATTGCTCTAAGCGAATACAAGGAAACTGTAAGCAAAGCGGCGGCGGCACTCAGCCCTGCTCATTTGGCTAATTATGTTTATGAAGTGGTAAAACTCTACAATGCTTTTTACCAAAATAATCCGATTTTGAACAACGAAAACGAAGATGTGAAGAAATTCCGACTATATCTATCTCAGCTCACAGGCGTGGTGATTAGAAAATCTTTACATCTGCTCGGAATAGGCGTGGTGGATAGAATGTAAATGAAATTATGAAAAAAAGTATAATTTTCTTTGTAATGCTTATTCTTTCTTCATGTGGAGGAATAAACAAACTGAAGGTAAAAGACATAAATACCGAAAATTCTGATATTAGTGGAGTTTATGAAAATACAGAACAAAAAGACAATATTCTTAAACTTTTAGATAGAAAATTATTAAAAGATACTCTTACACTTGATAAAATGGAAGGGTATGATAAATTTTCTATTTTGGTGAAAGATGATAAGAATCTGCAGATAGAGATTATACGAAATGATAATTCTAAAATTACAAGACAATATAAGTATAGAAAAAAGAATAATATATATCTTCTAAAAAACCAAAATGTAAAACCTGTTCTTATTCCTTATGTATTAGGATCTTTTGATGTTAAAAAACTTCATTTGTATAAAAATCAGGATAATGGTTTGGGTATTGTAGAATCTACATCACGAAGTGGGGCAGCATTTCTTTTGTTGTATTTTACATGGACAAAGAGTTATTATAAATATTATACATATCAAAGGTTAGAGTAATTTATAAATAAGTAAAAAATAAAAATCCCTCGTTTAGGAGGGATTTTTTGTTGAGGTTTTATACTATTTTATCAGCTTTTTAAGATAATCGCCGTAGCCGCTTTTTCCGTATTTTTCGGCAGATTTCAGGAGCTGTTCTTTGTTGATAAATCCTTTTTTGTAGGCAATCTCTTCGATGCAGGAGATTTTCACGCCTTGTCTTTTTTCAAGAACTTTTACAAATTCAGACGCCTCGTGAAGGGAATCAAAAGTCCCTGTATCCAGCCAAGCTGTCCCTCGGCTCATCACACCTACTTCTAACTGACCTTTTTCAAGATAAATTTTATTGATATCGGTAATTTCCAATTCTCCTCTCGCCGAAGGTTTTAGGTTTTTAGCATATTCCACCACAGAATTGTCATAGAAATAAAGACCAGGCACGGCATAGTTGGACTTCGGAACGGCAGGTTTTTCTTCTATGGAAACGGCTTTTTGGTTTTCATCAAATTCTACCACACCATATCTTTCAGGGTCGGAAACAGGGTAGGCAAATACACAGCCGCCCTTCACTTGGGTTTTGCTTTCCAGCAGCTGAGGAAGACCGGAACCGTAGAAAATATTATCGCCCAAAACCAGCGCCACAGAATCTGACCCGATGAACTCCTCTCCTAAAATAAACGCCTGAGCCAATCCATCTGGAGAAGGCTGAACTTTGTATTCAAACTTACACCCAATTTGTGAACCATCGCCCAATAGTTTTTTGAAAGCCTCTTGGTCGTGCGGCGTAGTGATGATGAGTATCTCCCTGATTCCCGCCAATAGAAGGGTAGAAATAGGGAAATAAATCATAGGCTTGTCATATACAGGCATTAACTGCTTACTTACTGCGATAGTGAGCGGGTAGAGCCTTGTCCCAGAACCTCCCGCGAGAATTATTCCTTTCATTATATTTTATTATTTTAGAAACTTGTTATAATCACTTTTATTTTTTACCAAATGTAAAGAATTGTCAGCATAATCAAAAACATAAAAAGGGAAATTTATTTTGTCTTTACCTAAAATAAATCCTGTTTCGGTTTCTTTGATTTCTGAACGAGGCCTATTGTTCAGCTTTTTTTCAAAAATAGAATATAAATAAGTGTCTTTGGTGCTGATTCTGTATATATTAGCACCATTTATAGAAACTTGTGGAGTATATAAAACCAGCGCTGCTCTCATCTCATAAGAAGCTTTTAATGTTTTTTCGTCAGTGATGAGTTTATCATAATTTGTTTTATTTTCTATGATGATAATTTTTTCATCTTTGATATTTTTGGGAAGATGAGAAACTAGGCTTTTGATGAGGTTTTTATTATAATTGCTGGCGTAGATCCAAGAGTTTTTTTCGGAAATAACACAAATAAAATTAGTGGATAAAAATAAAAATAATAAGGTTTTCAGCAAGTTTTGATAACTTTTCTTTTTTGCAGAAGCCAAACCGTTGTAAATCAAATATCCTAAAAGTAAGGAAGAAGAAAATTTGACCCAGAGTAAAATCCTATTCTCAAAACTAAATGAGGTCATGGGATATTGAGAAATAAAGAAAACGACGATTGTCATCAAAAAGATGCTTAAAAACACTAAAAAATAGTGTTTTGGGATGGTTTTATCAAATTTACAGAAAATGGATACCATTCCAGAAATAACCAGCCCAAGAGCTAATAAGATGTAATCAAACCAAGAATAATCAGAAATCGCTAAGAAGCTTTGTTTAGCAATATATGCAAAGTCAAGGATGAATAATTTGAAAAAAGAGAAAATTACGATAAAACTACTTGAAAGACTAAAAGTAACTTTAGATGCGGCATAATCAAAATGTTCAGGATAGATGATTTTTACTAAGAAAAACTTATAAAATGCAGCGATGAATAAACCTAAACCTATAGAAAGAGATAGTTTCAATAGGATTTTTTCTCTGTTGGTGATGACTAAAATGAATATAGATAATGGAATCAAAAATAAATGTAACTCTTGGAATAACAGTGAAATTCCCAATAATATTCCAGATATCAAATGATAAATCAAATTATTTTTTGATGAGAGACATAATATACTTTGGAAATACCATATGTATATCAAATAAGCCCCACACATCACAAAAGAGAATAAATTAGATGAGGATAAAGGAAATACAGTGACCAATATACATGCTAATAGTGTAAAAGCACTATATTCACTAAAAAACTTATCTAAAATTAGTTTTAGTAGCCATGCGGCGATGGGAAATAGAAAATTATGAATGAAAAACAAAGGCGTCCAAAATCCACCTAAATAAGTTGCGAATGTTATCACAATAGGAGAAATTGGGCGTGTGTGTCTGTTAGGATCGGAGGTGTATAGATTATAAACTTCTGATATACTGTATTTTCCTTCTTGATATTGGTATAATATTTCCAAATGATTTAGGTCATCAGACAGCACAGCATTATCTCCAAGTAAGACAAATGCTCCTTGTAATAAGATAAAAAATAACGCAGTTAATAAAAAAATAGTTTTTTCTATTTTCATAATTCTTTTATCGTGTTGATGATGTATTCCACCTGTTCATCGGTAAGTTCGTAGAAAAGAGGAAGCCTTACGAGACAGTCAGAAAACATGTCTGAGTTTGTAAGTTCACTTTTTCGGGTAGAATATTTTTCATAATAAGAACTCTTGTGCAGTGAAAGATAGTGGAAAACGGATAGAATTCCTTTGTCTTTCAGGTGTTGGATGAATTTGGTTCTGTCATCTACATTGTCGCAAACCAGATAAAACATATGGGCATTGTTAGTCGCATATTCTGGAACTAGAGGAAGTTTCGGTTTTTTAATAGAAACAGGCTCAAAGCTGGAAAGTCCCTCGTAATAACGATTCCAGATTTTGATTCTTTTATCCTGAATGTCTCTCATATTTTCTATCTGAGCCCAAAGAAAAGCAGAGATAATTTCACTCGGCAGAAAAGAAGACCCTGTGTCTACCCAGCTGTATTTATCTACTTCGCCTCTGAAAAACTGCGAACGGTTTGTTCCTTTTTCCCAGATGATTTCGGCTCTTTGGATGAAGCGGTCATCGTTGATGCAGAGCATACCGCCTTCACCAGAAATAATATTTTTGGTCTCATGAAACGAAAAAGCAGAAAGATGCCCAATGCTTCCCAATGCTTTTTTTGTTCCGTCTTTGGAAATATAGTAACTGTCGATGGCTTGTGCGGCATCTTCTATTACGATGATTCCGCGTTTGTTAGCGATGGACATTATTTTATTCATATCACATGCTACACCAGCATAATGAACCACTACGATTGCTTTGGTTTTTTCTGTGATTAAAGCCTCTATTTGGTCAGCATCTATATTAGGATTGTCAGAATAAGAATCTGCAAAAACGATATCTGCACCCTGTCTTACGAATGCCAGCGCTGTGGACACGAAAGTAAAACTAGGAACAATGACCTCGTCACCTTCCTTGATATCTGCTAAAATAGCAGCCATCTCCAATGCATCTGTGCAGGAAGTGGTAAGCAGTGTTTTTTTGAAGCCAAATTCTTTCTCAAAGAATTCTTGACATTTTTTAGTGAAGAGACCATTTCCAGAGATTTTCCCTGATTTTACGGCTTCTTCTATATATTGCATTTCTTTACCAGTAAGGTAAGGTTTATTGAATGGTATCATGATATATTATTTTACAAATCTTGCAGGATTTCCTACATATAGTCCTTTTTCTTCGATGTTTTTTATTACAACTGTCCCGCCTCCTGTTCTTGTTCCTTCAGTGATAGATATATTATCTATTATTATAGAATTTATACCTATTATGCATTGTTCCTTTATATCTGCAAATCCCGCTACAGAGACGCATGGAGAGATAAAGGTATGGATTCCCACTGTGGTGTCATGAGCAATACTGCTGGAAATGTTAATCAAAACATTATTTCCTATTTTTACATTTTGGTCAATCACACATCTTGGATAGATGACCGTTCCAGCTCCTATTTCAGCAGAAGGATCCACATAACATGAGGAATGAATGAACTTATAGAAAGGAATATCATTATGATATTTTTCAAACAGCATCTTTCTGGTATTCATGTGGTTATATCCTACACCAATCAGTAATTCATCAAAACTATTTTTTGAATATTCGTCTAAAATATCATTAGTCCTGCCAATAACCGAAATAGAGTCAATGATAGTCCCTTTTGGTTGAAAATCATCAAAAAAAGCAACCACTTTATCCTCTGTATCCGTGTGTATATGGTGGGCAATCTGCTGTCCCAAGTGCGCAGAACCTATTATTGCTATTCGTTTCATAGATAATTTTTTATTTCACTGAAATTCGTTATTCTATTCTTAGCGGATGGATATATATTATCTCTGTCAATCAGTAATGCTTTGATTACTAATTTTTTAGCGGGAATAACATCAAGTTTTAATGAATCACCAATGTAGATGATTTCACCAGCCTCAGCATTTAGTTTTTCGAGAGCCCTTGCATAAAATTCCAAAGAAGGCTTTCTTAGGTTTTCTTTTTCAGAGACAATGTATTCATCAAAAATATTTTCTCCAATCAATCCTTCTAGTTTTTCTTGTAAACTGCTATTAAAATTAGAAACTACGGCTTTTTTGATATCTAATTTTTTGATTTCTTCACAATCGTCAAAAGCCTGCCACGGTAGATAGGAACATGCTTCGAAAAGTTCTTTCAGCAAGTTTTCATCTGGAATAATACCCAAAGCCATTAGCAATTCTGAATTAAACTCTTCATAAAAACTTCTTGATGTAGTATCTGGAAAACTGATAATCTCAGAAAGTAATTTATGTCTTAGTTTTAGTTCAGTTTCATTTATTTTATAACCATTATCTTGTAGGACTTTTAAGATTCTTTTCCAAAGATTAGGCTTGTATATGAGGGTGTTAGCAGCGTCAAATAGAAGATATTTCATAGTTAAAAAATATAGTGTTCAGATTTATTGTCTCTAATATTTTCTGGTTTTTGGTGAGGATAGATGACATCCATTAAAACCCTTATAGCAGTCCCTTCAATGATATTTGGTTCACTTGGAGAGATGTTATACAAATGTTCTTCTAATGTGTATTTCACATCCTCAAAACCGAAATTAGACCGTATGGAGTTAGTCCCTGAAATTCTACAATTCACTTCAAAAGGAATGATTTCTCCCGCCTCTGTTACTATAGATTGTAAATTAGCACTTCCTACGAAATGATTGACCTGTATCATTTTTTCAAGGATATTTTTTAGTTCCTTATCGTATTGTCTGTTTACGAAACATTCATTTGTAGCTCCATTTTCCAGCTTTCGTTCTAGGTTGATAAATCCATGGAGTTCATTATTTTTATTCACATAAAAAGCTGTGGTGATTTCTTTTCCTCTAATCAGTTTTTGAACCATGAAGGAATCATCAAAGTCTTGTATATTTTTTGGATTTATATGAAGTCCTCTAGAGCCTCTTCCTTCTCTTGGCTTTACGATATAGTCCTCAAAGGTTCCAGCAATATAGTCCTTAGGAAGATAGGCTTCTGCAAAAGGAAGATTGTTTTCTTTATGAAATACATAGGAAAGATATTTGTCTAAATATCTTTTGGAAGTTTCTAATTCGCTGGTAACGACTTTTGTTTTTAGCTCATTTTTATTCAGTGCTAAGTAGTAAATTTCATAATCAGTAGAAGGGATAATGAGATCTATATTTTCTTTTTCAATAATGGCATTGATAGAGTTAATATAGTTTTTATCATTAGCAAAAGGAACTTTGTAGAAAGAATCACAAAGATGATTCCCTGCTGAAAAGTCTGCGACATTACAGCCCACGAGTCTGATAGGAAACTTTGTTTTTAGAATATTTCTCAAAATTCCCTGTCCTACATTTCCTCCTATACCTGTTACTAAGACTGTTTTTCTATCCATTCTATTAGTTCTTTTATTCCGTTTTCTATCGAAGTGTTATTGTACTCATTGTAAGGTATGATTTCTTGTGTGTAAGAAACAGACCTTGTGTGGTCATCGCTATAATATTCTATGCTACAGCTTGTTATGGCTTGTATGATTTCTGCAATTTGTTTATTGGTGTAGTTCTCTTTTGAAACAGCTAAGAATATTCCATTTTGTTTTGATAATGCAGCTGTTTTTGCCAAAGTGGCTACATCTCTTGCATGAATATAGTTCTGGATTCTTTGTCCCTGACCAAGGAGTCTGATTTCTTTGGAATCTAAAGCATTTTTTATAATTTTAGGCAAAAAAGTAGATTGTTTCATTCCTATTCCATACATAGAGGAAATTCTTAGTATGGCGTAATTTTTAGATTTTTCTACGATTTTTTCACCTAATAGTTTTGAAATTCCATAAACTGACTCTGGACAAGGAAGCGTTTTTTCATCGATATTTAAACCATCAATTGCGTCATACACAGCAACACTTGAAAAATAAATAATCTTTGAACTTTTGAAACGATTACAAATATCATTCACCAGTCTTGCATTGACATTGATTATCTCATCCAGCTTCTCTATCTCATTGGATATTACAGCACTTACGATATATACAATATCATAATTATCCTCTAATGAACCAATATCTTCTAAAGCAATATTTCTATGTTTCGGATGCGAAGTGTTTAGAGCTGCGCCATGATACAATATATCTACTTCATCAGATGTATGTAGCTGTATCAACTTCTTGGATAAAATACTGTTTGCACCAATGATTAAGACTTTCATAACGATTGATTTTTAGTACAATTACACTTCCTCATCAATGATAAATGTAGGTCTGCCTTTTGCTTGGTCAAAAGTTTTTCCTAAATATACTCCTACAATGCCTATACAGCTGATGATAATTCCCGATAAAAACCAAATAGATAATATCAGTGAACTAAAACCAGGCTGCGCTATTTTCCCTGTAAGAGCCAGATATAAATAGTATATTCCTACAATAAATGATAAAACCGATATACTCAGCCCAAAGTTTATAAACAACCTGAGTGGCTTATCCGAAAAAGATATAATAACATTGAAAGCCTGTTTAAAAAGCCTTCCCATGCTATATGTGGATTTCCCTTCCTCGCGTTCGCCATGTTCTATCGGAATGGAAACACTTTTAAACCCAATCCAGTTAATAAATAACGAAAAGAATTTAACATAGTCTTTCATATCTAGAATGGACTTAATGGTCTTTTGGTGATAAATCCCAAAATTCGCTACATTATTATCAAAATTCGCTCCCGATAAATAATTAAAAACTTTGTAAAAAAGTTTAGATGATAACTTTTTCAGAAATTTGTCTTTTCGGTTTTCTCTCTGTCCTAAAACGATATCATACCCTTCTAATGCTTTTTTGTAGAGTTTGGCTATTTCTTTGGGCTGGTCCTGCATATCACAGTCCATTACTACCACCCAGTCGCCTTTTGTTTTTGTAAGTCCAGCAAAAATAGCACTATGCTGACCAAAATTTCTGCTCAGACGAATGCTTTTTATTTTAGGATTTTGACTAGAAAGCACCTTCATCACTTCCCAAGAGTTATCGGGACTGCGGTCATCTACCAATATGATTTCATAGTCCTCGCCGATTCTCTCCATTACTAAATTAATTTCAGAAACGAGAATCGGAAGGATTTTTTCAGCTCGGTAAACAGGACTTACAATAGAAATCATTAGTTATACTGTTTTTCATAGTATTTTTGGTATTCTCCGCTAGTTACATGCTCCAGCCAATCTTTATTGCTCAGGAACCAATCGATAGTTTTAGCTAAACCTTCTTCAAAAGTTACAGAAGGCTTCCAACCTAAATCTTTATTCAGTTTTGTAGCATCTATAGCATAGCGTTTATCGTGTCCTGGGCGGTCTTTCACAAAAGTGATTAGTTTCTCTGAATAGCCAGCAGGATTTCCAAGTTTTGCATCCATCTGCTTAATCAATTCCTTGATTAAATCAATATTCTGCCACTCGTTAAATCCACCAATATTATAAGTTTCTCCTGTTTTCGCTTCATGGAAAATTTGGAAAATAGCACGAGCGTGGTCTATCACGAACAGCCAATCACGGGTATATTTACCATCACCATAGATAGGCAGTGGTTTTTCGTTGAGAATATTAGAAATACAAAGCGGAATCAGTTTCTCTGGGAAATGATTTGGGCCATAGTTGTTAGAACAATTGGAAACAATGTAAGGAAGTCCATAAGTGTTTCCGTAAGCTCTTACCAAATGGTCGCTGGCAGCTTTACTCGCAGAATACGGAGATTTTGGGTCGTAAGGCATTTCTTCAGTGAAAAATCCAGTCTCTCCCAAAGCACCATACACTTCATCCGTAGAAACATGGTAGAAAAGATTTTTTCTCGGTTCGTTAGGAAATCTTCCATGTGTGTGCTCTGGATTCAGTGTCCAAAACTCTTTACAAAGATTAAGCAAATTAGCAGTCCCCATTACATTAGTATTGATGAAAGCATTTGGGTCTGTGATACTTCTATCCACATGGCTTTCCGCAGCGAGGTGTATCACTGCATCTGGATTATGTTTTTCAAAAACCTTTTTTAGTTCTTCTGGTTTTGTGATGTCTGCTTTTTCAAAGATATAGTTTGGTTCGTTTTCTATATCTTTCAGATTTTCAAGGTTTCCTGCGTATGTAAGGGCATCAAGGTTGATGATTTTCGTTTGCGGGAGATTTTTCACAAACTCACGAACAACATGAGAACCGATAAATCCTGCTCCGCCAGTGATAATGATTGATTTCATAATTTTATAGTTCTAATTTTAAAGAATTTCCATCCAAATAAACTGCTTTGGATTCCGTAATTTTTATTTTTTGTTCCTCAGAAAAACCGATAGTTTCTCCATTTTTTAGAGTAACATCATAAGCTAAAATATAGTTGAGAACAGGAAGGATAAAGTCATGCAAATCACTTCGTGACATTTGGCTGTCGATGATTTCTATTTCCTCTTTTCCGAAATCTTTCATTCCAAAAGTATAAAGGCTGTTTTCCCCTTCTTCTGAGCCGATAAGTCCAATGTAAATCCACAGAATCACAGGTAGATTTCCTTCTAATAAAAAGTCTGCAAAGTCAATGTACAAACCTTTCGGAAGAAGCAGAGTTTGGCTTCCTTGATAAACACCTATCGCATCAGGAGTAGTTCTGAGGATAGAAGCATTAATCATCGTCATCAGAGAGAATTTCTCAACCTGACTTTTTGATTTATCTAAAATAGAAACAATGGCGTGGCTGTCATGCTCTGAAACTTCTTTTTCTACATTATTCCATAGATAGGAATAACCAAATATTGACTCCAAATCTTCACTTGGAATAGGCGCTGGCATTTTTGCAATGGCAGCTATCATTCCATTGATAGTGAGAGTTGCCACCTCATCATCGCCAGAGATTTCAGAAACTTCTAGTCCCCAGTGGGATTTTAAATCTTCTAAAACTTTATCCAGCGAATAGCTTCCTCCTTTAAACATCGGCATAGAAAGTGCTATGCTGTTATTCTCTTTTTCAGGTTTTGGAGTTTCCTTTGTCTCTTTTTTCTTGAAAAAATCAAAAAGTCCCATAATTTTAGTGTTTTTATTTTATTGTTTTTCTACCGATAGATTTATAATAAAATTCTGTGTTTTCTATTTGGTCAATAGAGAACATGTTTCTACCATCAAAAATGGCTTTGTTCTTCATCTTTTCTGCCATAAGCTGGAAGTTAGGATTTTTGAATTCGCTCCATTCTGTTGCTATCAGCAGGCAATCAGCATCTTCTAAGCAAGAATACATGTCTTTGGTATATTCTATTTTATCGCCAAAGATTTTCTTTACATTTTCCTCTGCGATGGCATCATAAGCCGTTATTTTCGCACCTTTTTCTAATAAAAGAGAGATATTATCCAAAGATGAAGCTTCTCTGATGTCATCCGTATTTGCTTTAAAAGCAAGTCCCCACATCGCGATTTTCTTGTCTTTGATGTTTCCGCCGAAATATTTTTCAATTTCAGAAACGAGGATTACTTTTTGAGCCTTATTTACATTTTCAGTAGCGTTAAGGATTTGGAAATCAAAGTTTTCTTCCTTTCCTGATTTGATGAGGGCTTTCACATCTTTCGGAAAACAGCTTCCTCCGTAGCCTATTCCTGGGAAAAGGAAACGATGCCCGATTCTGTCATCACTTCCCATACCGAGCCTTACTTTATCCACATCAGCGCCTACTTTTTCGCAGTAGTTTGCTATTTCGTTCATGAAAGTGATTTTCACAGCAAGGAACGAATTTGCTGCATATTTAGTCAGTTCCGAAGATTTTTCATCCATGAAAATGATAGGAACTCCCGTGTTAGTGAATGGCTGGTAGATTTGGGCAATGATATTTTTAGCCTTGTCTGAGCTAGAGCCTACTACGATTCTGGCAGGGTTCATAGAATCTTCTACAGCGAATCCTTCGCGGAGAAATTCTGGGTTAGAAACCACATCAAAAGGAATTTCTGTTTTCGCAGAAATAGTTTCTCTCACTCTGTCCGCTGTGCCTACTGGAACGGTTGATTTATTGACAATTACTTTGTAAGAAGTCATCAGCTCACCGATGTTTTCAGAAACCTTCAAAACATAAGAAAGGTCTGCACTGCCATCCTCACCAGGAGGCGTCGGCAAAGCGAGATAGATTACATCACATTCGTCCAATGCTTCTTTTAGTTGAGTAGTAAAAAACAATCTATTCGCCTGTATATTTCTTAGAAATATTTCTTCCAAGCCAGGTTCGTAGATGGGAACAATTCCCTTTTTCATGTTTTCTACTTTTGTTTCATCTATGTCAACACAATAGACCGTGTTTCCTAGCTCAGCTAGAGTGGTTCCTGTAACCAGCCCTACATATCCTGTTCCTACAATTGCAATATTCATTTAGTATAAAAAATCTTTTCAATCTACAAAGGTAATATTTTTTAGTGAAATAAAATCTTTTCGGCGATAATTTGCTATAAATGAATAATTTTCTTAAATTTGCACACAGATTTACGGGAATAATGATGGAAAGGCTTCAAAGGAAGGCCTTTTTTATATATCCTGAAATAAGCAGAAATATGGATTTTAAGACAAGGGTAGAAGAGCTGATACAGGCTTTTTTAGAAGAAAGAAAGGATATTTATTTAGTTGATTTGAAAATATCTGCAGGAAACGATGTGGTGGTTATTTTGGATGGAGATGAGTCACTTTCTATTCAGGATTGTTTAGATGCCAGCAGGGCAATAGAGTTTAATCTGGATAGGGAAGAAGTGGATTTTTCTCTTCAAGTGATGAGTGCAGGACTGAGTGAACCTCTCAAATTACCAAGACAATACAAGAAGAATGTAGGAAGGGAGCTTGAAGTCACGACAGAAGAAGGAGAAGTGATTAAGGGAGAGCTGCAGCAAGCGGATGAGAAAAAAATAGTTTTGATGCTGAGGTATAGAAGACCAAAACTCGTAGGAAAAGGAAAAGAAGATGTGGAGGAACAAAGAGAAATTCCTTACAAAAGCATAAAGAGAGCAATGATAGTAATTAAGTTTTAAAAATTTTAGTCAAAGTAAAAAAAATATGGATAATTTAGCATTAATCGAATCTTTTGGTGATTTTAAAGATGAAAAAGGGATCAGTAAGATAGATTTGATGGCGATTATAGAAGATTCGCTAAAAACCTTGCTGAAAAAAAGATACGATTCTGATGACCATTTTGATGTAATTGTAAACCCTGACAAGGGAGATTTTCAGATATTTTTGAATAAAAAAATCGTTGAAGATCAGATGTCAGAAGATGACGATTTGGAAATAGAAATTTCTGAAGCGAAAAAAATAGACCCTACATTCGAGGTGGGAGAGGAATTTACCCAAGAAATCCCATTGGTACAATTAGGGCGAAGAAATATCTTGACATTGAAACAAATTTTGGCAACAAAATTACAAGAGCATAATAATGCTACAATGTATGAAATGTTCAAGGATAGAATAGGTGAAGTGATTGTAGGAGAAGTGCACCATATCCGTGGTAAGCAGGTTATCATCTTGGATGATGAAGGGAATGAATACATTTTACCAAAAGAAAACCAGATTCCTACGGATTTCTTCAAGAAAGGAGAAAGCGTCAGAGCGGTGATTGAAAAAGTTGATTTCAAAGGTTCTAAACCTCAGATTATCGTTTCAAGAACAGCACCTAAGTTTTTGGAAAAACTTTTAGAATTAGAAATTCCAGAAATATTGGATGGAACGATTATCTTGAAAAAAGCGGTAAGAATCCCAGGTGAAAAAGCGAAAATCGCTGTAGATGCCTTGGACGAAAGAATAGACCCTGTGGGTGCTTGTGTAGGTGTGAAAGGTTCTAGAATTCACGGCGTGGTGAGAGAACTTAGAAATGAAAATATTGATGTAATCCAGTGGTCTAAGAACCCAGAAGTATTGGTGAAAAGAGCACTAGGAGGTGTGGAAATCAACAAGGTGGAAATCAATGAAGAAGATCACTATGCACTAGTATACGCTCCAGTGGAAGAGATTTCAAAAATCATCGGAAAACAAGGGCAGAATATCAAACTGGCTTCTTGGCTTACAGATTATGAAATAGATGTGTATAGAGAAAAACAAGAAGATGATGATGTAGAGCTGAAAGAGTTTGATGATGAAATCGAGCAGTGGATTATAGATGAATTTACAAAAGTAGGGCTGGATACAGCGAGAAGTGTCCTAGACAAGGATACAGATGTATTGCTAAACTTAGTAGATTTAGAAGAAGAGACAATAGAAGAGGTTAAGAAAATCTTGAGAGAAGAATTGGAATAAATCTTCTTTGTCTAAAATATAATAGAATAAACAAAAAAACAAAGTATTCAGCTTTTGCTGAACAAAAAGTAAAAATATGCCAAAAATCAGATTAAATAAAGCAGCAAAGGAACTTAATATTTCCATTCCAAGGGCAGTAGAGTTTTTGCAGAGTAAAGGGTTTGAGATTGATAGCAATCCCAATGTGTTGTTGGAAGCAGAGGCTTTCTCCGCATTAGAGCAGGAATTTGCAGCTGATAAGAAGCAGAAAGAGGCTTCACAGGAGGTGGTGATTTCTAAAGTTCCAGAGGTGAAATTAGAAACAGAAGAACCAAAAGCTCCTGAAGTGATTAAGGCTCAAGCTCCTAAAACAAAGATTATAGGCAAAATAGATCTGGAGGCGAAGCCTAAAAAGGAAAAAGAAGCGGAAGTAGCTTCTCCAAAAGAAGTTGTGAAAGAGGAAGTAGTAGCTCCTAAACCAGAAATTATAAAAGAGAAAAAATCTGAACCTAAGGCTGAGCCAAAAGCAGAGCCTAAGGCAGAGGCAAAACCTGTTGTGGATACTGAAGAATCTTCCGAACCAGAGAAGATAGAAACAAAATATCAAAAACTGGACGGACCAAAAATCCTTCAGACCGAGAAAATAGATTTGTCTCAGTTTGAAACTAAACCAAAACCTTCTGACAAGAAGAAACAAAGAAAAAGAATCCAAAAACCTGCTGGAGAGGATGCTAAACCAGCTAATAACAAAGCAGGAGCGGATAAAAAATTTGTTAAAGATAAGCCACAAGGAGAAAACCGCGATAAAGGAGGTAAAAAAGGAGGAAAGAGAGAGCGTGTAATGCCTGTGGAACTTACAGATGAGCAAGTAAAAAATCAAATCAAAGAAACTTTGGAAAAACTTACTAACAAAGGTGGTAAGTCCAAAGGAGCTAAATACAGAAAAGAAAAAAGAAATTTCCGTAGAGAGCAAGATGAGCTTCAGCAGGAACTAGAAGCACAAGATAAAACTCTGAAAGTTACAGAGTTTATCACCGTGAATGAACTTGCTGCTCTTATGGATGTGAGCCCTACGGAGGTTATTTCTGCTTGTTTTTCACTTGGGGTAATGGTAACCATGAACCAAAGATTAGAAGCCGATATTCTGACACTAGTAGCAGATGAATTTGGGTATAAAATAGAATTTTCTGATGCTGATTTGGAAGATAGCTCAGAAGAGGAAGCAGAAGACAGCGAGGAAGATTTATTGCCAAGAGCACCTATCGTTACTGTGATGGGGCATGTGGACCACGGTAAAACATCATTGCTGGACTACATCAGAAAAACGAATGTTATCGCTGGTGAGTCAGGAGGGATTACCCAGCACATCGGTGCATACAGCGTTCAGCTGGAGAATGGCAGACACATTACTTTCCTAGATACACCTGGTCACGAGGCGTTTACGGCAATGAGAGCTAGAGGAGCGCAGGTAACAGATGTAGCGATTATCGTTATCGCTGCCGATGATGAGGTGATGCCACAGACCAAAGAGGCGATTTCCCACGCACAGGCGGCAGGGGTGCCTATGATTATTGCATTAAACAAAGTAGATAAACCTAATGCCAATCCAGATAAAATCCGTGAGCAGCTTTCAGGGTTGAATATCTTGGTGGAAGAATGGGGAGGAAATGTACAGGCTCAGGAGATTTCAGCTAAATTTGGTAATAATGTAGATTTACTTTTAGAAAAAGTTCTCCTTCAAGCTGATTTATTGGATTTAAAAGCTAATCCTAATAAACCTGCATCAGGAGTTGTGATAGAAGCATCTTTGGACAAAGGAAGAGGTTATGTTTCTACGCTATTGGTTCAGGCAGGAACACTCAAAGTAGGAGATTATGTCCTTGCTGGGAAAAACCATGGTAAAGTAAAAGCCATGCTGGATGAAAGAGGACACAACCTTCAGAAAGTAGGGCCTTCTACACCAGTGACAATCTTAGGTTTAGATGGAGCGCCTACGGCAGGGGATAAATTTAAGGTTTATGAAGATGAAAGAGAAGCGAAATCTATTGCAAATAAGAGAGAACAACTTCAAAGAGAGCAGACAATAAGAACGAAGAAACATTTGACTCTGGACGAAATCGGACGAAGAATAGCCCTTGGAGATTTCAAAGAGCTAAACATTATCCTAAAAGGGGATGTGGATGGTTCTGTGGAAGCCCTTACAGACATGCTTCAGAGATTATCAACAGAGGAAATCCAAGTCAATATCCTTCACAAAGGTGTAGGACAGATTACAGAGAGCGATATCTTGCTTGCGACTGCTTCGGATGCTATCGTTATCGGATTTAATGTAAGGGCTGGAGCAAATGCAAAAGACCTTGCAGAGAAAGAAGAGATAGAAATCAGAACTTATTCCGTAATCTACGATGCCATAGATGATGTGAAAGAAGCTATGGAAGGAATGCTTTCTCCAGAGATTATAGAACAAGTGTTGGGTACTGTAGAAATCCGTGAGGTGTTCAAAATATCTAAAGTGGGAAGTATCGCAGGATGTATGGTGCTTTCTGGTAAGGTGACAAGAAACTCCAAAGTTCGTCTATTGAGAGACGGAATCGTGAAATACGATGGCGAGCTGGAAAGCCTTAAACGCTACAAGGATGATGTGAAAGAAGTAACCAAAGGCTATGAATGTGGTCTTAACCTAAAAGGCTATAATGATATAGAAGTAGGCGACCTTCTTGAAATCTACGAAGAAGTAGCGATTAAGAAAAAACTGAAATAAATTTTATTAGATTAGTAGAAAAAACTTTGGCAAGACTCTTTTGTCAAAGTTTTTTCATTTATGGATGGATTTAGTTATTTTTGCTAAAAAATAAAATCGTGGATGTTTCTATTTCCATCATCGTTGCTATCTATAACCGCAGGGACGAACTCACAGAACTGCTGGACTCGCTTCTTGTTCAAGAGGATAAGGATTTTGAAATAGTCATAGTGGATGACGGCTCTTCCGTAGAGCTGCTTCCTGTGGTGGATTTGTATCAAGGGAAACTAAACATTCAGTATTTCAAAAAACAAAATTCAGGGCCAGGACTCAGTCGAAATTTCGGGGCGGAACGCGCTAAAAATAGCTGGCTGGTTTTCTTGGATAGCGATGTAGTTGTTCCAAGAGATTACATTAAAAACATTAAAAATAATCTTCAAACTGAACCGACCGATGCTTTTGGTGGAGCGGATAGAGCTGATGAAAACTTCTCCAATCTACAAAAGGCAATTTCCTATTCTATGACTTCGGTTTTTACAACGGGCGGAATTCGTGGAAGCAAGAAATTGGTCAGTAAATTTCAGCCCAGAAGTTTCAACATGGGAGTCAATAAGGCGGTGTTTTCAGCGGTGGGAGGTTTCTCGGATATGAGAATCGGCGAAGACCCAGACCTTTCTATGAGGCTTTGGGAAAATGGCTACAGCACTTGTTTTTATGAAAATATCGCCGTCTATCACAAACGGCGAACGAGCCTGAAAAAATTCTCAAAACAGGTCTATCAGTTTGGTGTTGCCAGACCTATTCTCAATCAGCGCCACCCTCAATACACGAAGCCTACTTTTGGGTTTCCGTCCGTGTTTTTGTTAGGTTTTTTAGGAAGCCTGCTGCTTGGTTTTTGGACAAAAATACCGCTTCTGCTGTATGCTTTTTACACTTTGTTGATATTCGCACATTCATTATTTAAGATGAAAAGCCTGCCAATTTCGGTGCTAATCATTGTTACCACTTATGTCCAGATGTTTTCCTACGGCTGGGGATTTCTTAATTCTTGGGTAAAATTGAATATCCTAAACCAAACGCCTAAAAAGGCTTTTCCTACGCATTTTTATTAAAGGAAAAGATTTAGTTTTTATTGATTTTTATTTCTTTGTCAAAGATATTCACGCCGCCTTTTACACCAAAATCCAGCGTAGTCACGGGGTAGGCTAGACAAATCCCTTCCTTGTCAAAGCGTTTCTTTATCCGTATGATGGCCTCGTTCATGGCTTCGTAGAAATCATCATTGGTCTCAAATTTTATCCAAAACCGAAGTACAAAATCAAGTGTAGAATTTCCGATATTTGTGAAGTATAGATCCACTTTTTCATCAGGAAGCAAGGTTTCTATTTTCTTAATTTCATCAAGAGCAGTAGCCTGCACAAACTCCAAATCATCTCCAAAAGAAACGCCCGTTTTTAGGATAATTCTCCTCCTTCCCAAAGTGGAATAATTGGTAAATGTTCCGCTGTAGATAATTTGATTTGGGATAAAAACATCCTGCCCTGGAATGGTTCTTATGGTCGTAGTTATCAGGCTGACCTGAGTGACAATGCCGTATTTATCATCTATCTCCACCCAGTCGCCCTCCTTGTATGGGCTGTGGGTTTTCAGAAGCAGTCCCGCAAAGATATTAGACGCCACATCTTTGAAAGCGAAACCAGCGATAATTCCCACAATTCCAGCTCCTGCAAGCAGATGCGAGAAAACTTTGTCCAGTCCCAAAAGCTCCAAAGCGAGATAAACTCCTGAAAACAAGAAGAAGCAATAAACTGTAGAAGCGATGATGTGGGCGATGTTTAGATGAACCTTGAAAGCTCGGCGACTGATTCTTTTGGCTATTTTGGCTAAAAAGATAAACAAAATAAGGACGATAACAGCCTCCACTATTTTTGGCAGGAAATGCACAATGGATACTTCCCAGTTTTCTAATACTTTTTCTATTTCTATGCCCATTAGGGAATCTTTCATAATGTTATTTTTTTGGTTAAAATTATTCATCAAAATAAATAAGCTTTGTCTCTATCACCTTTTTGCCCATTTTTTCTAAGGCATTTTGGTAATCTGTCACCTGTTTTTGGTGTTTTTTTCTTTCTTCTTCACCTGTTTTGAAATCAACGATAATATAGCCTTCCTCCGTTTTTATGACGCGGTCTGGTCGGTAGAATTTTTGTTCTCCATCCTCCAAAGTGATGAGGATTTCTCTTTCATTGATGATTTCTTTCTCATTTCCACTGAAATACGGAGCGTATTTTTCATCGTTCAGAACTGGTGAAATTCTCTTTGTGATGATTTCTTTTTCTTTCTCGGTGATTGTTCCCAAGCGGAAAAAACTATCCAAGACCTTTTCCATATCATCCTTATGGTTTATTTTTGCTAAAATATCATGAATGAGAAGTCCCATTCTTGTTTTCTCTTTTCGTTTTTGATAGCTTTTGGATGGCGTGGCGATTTGGATATTAGCCAGCGATTCTCCTTGTTTGTGGATAGATGAGATACTCATCGTAGCCCATTCTTTTTTCTTTTGTTTGGTTTTTTTTCTGAGCAGCTCCTCATTTGTTTCGAATAAATCAAAGTTGTCTGCGCTTTCCGTATTGTATTGATTTACAAAGTCAAATATTTCCAAATGATTTGCCGAATTGTTCGGTTTTTGGAGATAAAGGAACAGCTGTTCCACAGGGCGTGTGGTGGCTACATACTGCACGCAGAGGCGGTCGATGAAGTTTTTATAGACATTCTCACTGTTGAATATTTCTATATCTTCATCGTAGGTTTCTAATCCTTTATCAAAGCCCGAGATATTCACCGCACTGAGAGCGTTTTCTCCCTCCAAATCATACCATTCCGTGAATTTGGAATCTTGGCTTTTGTTTTCCATCGGCAGAAACACCACAGGGAATTCCAGCCCTTTGGCTTTGTGGATGGTCATTATCTGCACAGCATCTATATTTTCGGAGGCTTGGATGGAGATGTTTTTGCCTTCCTCTTCCCAGAATTTCAGGAAATCTTTCAGGGTCATTCCTGTGTTTTGGGAGAAGCTATAGAGCATTTCTAAGAAATTGAGAATGAAGTCCATTTCCTTGTCTTTGACAGAAAATTCATAAACGAAATGTTCTATGAAGTTGTAAAGGTTGAGGTTCGGAATATGGGAATGGGCTAAATCCAGATTGTATCTTTTTTTGATAAAGTCAAATGTTTCTTGCTGCCCTTCAATGGCTAAAATTTCCAGCATCTCTACCGAAAAATCATGGATTTTGATTCGTCCTAAATCATTAAGATAGTAGAACAGCATCACCAGAAATTTCTTGCTTTTCGGAGCGGCTGTCCAGTTTAGAAATTCTATCAGAGCATTCAGGGTTTTAGAGAGATTGAGGGTAAGCCCTCGTTCGGAGATAGTTTTTATAAAGGTTTTTTCTCCATTGTACAGCACTTCTCTGCTTCCCAAGAGCTGAGAATAGTTGAATATATCATTATTCCCTCTGCACAAGATGGTAATATCTGAGAATTTATAGCCGTTATCCAGACACTGCTGGATGTCCTGTTGCATCTGGTCTGCGGTATCTTGGTAGAAATCCTCTTTTTTGGCGTTTTCTATCAGATTTACTCTTACTCTTCCATCAATATTGGTTTTGGCTTCCTGCTGGGCTTTCTCGCCGAAAATTTCTTTATGCTCAAAATCTCCTAGCTCGGATATGTATTGATAAAGTTCATTATTAAACCTCACGATATTCCTCGCGCTTCGGTAGTTTTCTTTTAGTGAAATGACATTGGCAGGGACAGGTGCATTTTCTTTATGGTTGATGATGTTCAGCATCAGCTGGCTCTCTCCACCACGGAAGCGATAAATGCTCTGTTTAGGGTCTCCCACGAGGGTAAAACTCGTATTGTCCGAAGAAATCGTGTGGTCTCGCAGCGGCAGGAAATTCTGCCATTGCAGTGCCGAAGTATCCTGAAACTCATCAAAGAAGTAGTGCAGATACCGAGTTCCCACTTTCTCGTAAATGAAAGCCGAAGGCTCATTTTTCAGGTTTTCATTGATGATAATATTAAATTTAGAAAGCAAAACCAAATCGTTTTCTTCCTCTATTTTCGCAAGTTCATCTTGGATTTCCTTATTTACCCGAAGCGGAAGCAGAGCGTGAAGTATTTTTTCTTTTTTCTGCATCAGGATATAATTGCTGATGAGCTTTCTTCTGCTTTCCATCAAATGGCTGAGAATGTCCAAAATGTCCTGCTCTTTGTGTTTTGACTTGGAAGAAGCTCCTTTTTCAAAAACTGCAAGAGCAGATTCTTCATTCGATGGGAAAGGGAAATCTTTTCGCTCCTTGTTGTAGAACTTAGCGACTTCATGGAAAAACTTGGCAATGCTGTTCCTCCCTCCGCCTGAAAAATCCTCTATTTCCAGCCCTCTTTCTTTGATGAGGGATATCGTATCCTGTGCTATTTTCACAGAATCTTTCTTGATTTCAGTGAGGTTTTTTCTGATGTTGTTTTTGGAGTTTTCGTAGGCTTCCCAGTCAAAATCTTTATTCTCCAAAAGCCTTTTGTAGTGGATGTCTTTTACAAATTCTTTTGCCGATTGGTAGAGCGTTTGGCTCAGATTTACCCGCTCGTTATTATCCAAACTATAATTCACAAAATCTATGAAAGTCTCCGATACCTTTTTGTCTCCGCCTATCTTGTCCAACATTTGGTCTACGGCTTCTATTAGATAAGGTTCGGGCTGAATTTCCAAATTAAAATTCTGTGTCAGTCCCAGCTCATAGGAAAAAGAACGCACCAATTTAGAATTAAATCTATCTATCGTGCCGATGTTCAGCATGGAGTAATGGTGCAGAATATAGTCCAGAACCGCTTGGGAACGGCGGTGCAGCTCATCGACAGGGATGTTTTTGCCCTGTTGACGGAATTTTTCCTGTATATCCAGCAGTTCTTGGCATTGGGCATAGTTTTCAGCCGTGAATTTTCCCAGCCACTGGAGTATTCGCTCTTTCATCTCATTGGCAGCCTTATTGGTAAAAGTAAGGGCAATGATATGCCGAACAGCATCTGGCTCGCTGGGATTTTCCAGACAAAGCATTAGAAGTCTCTGTACGAGGGTATAAGTTTTGCCCGATCCAGCCGAGGCATTGATGACAGTATAAGTAGATTTCATTTTCAGGAAAAATTTTCTCAAAAGTAAGTAAAAAAAAAAATCCCTTCAAATAGAAAATAATTTTTAGAATTCATAGGTTTTCGTTAGATTTGTGAAACGAATAAAAATTAATTATAACATTAAAAAAAATATTAAAATGGGATTTATTTCATTCATCGAAGCAAGACAGATTTTAGACTCTCGCGGTAATCCTACTGTGGAGGTAGATGTATTTACAGACAGCGGTGCTATGGGGCGTGCAGCAGTGCCTTCTGGGGCATCCACAGGGGAACATGAGGCGGTGGAACTTCGTGACGGCGGCGCAGAGTTTTTAGGAAAAGGCGTGGAAAAAGCTGTAGAAAATGTAAGGGAAATCATCGCTCCTGAAATCATCGGGCTTCCTGTCACTCAGCAGAACCTTATTGACCAAATCATGATAGAAGCTGATGGAACTAAAAATAAAGGAAAACTCGGGGCTAATGCTATTCTTGGGGTTTCTCTAGCAGTGGCAAGAGCTGCAGCGGCACACCTTAGAATGCCTCTTTATAAATATGTGGGCGGTGTAAATGCCAATACTCTGCCTGTTCCGATGATGAATGTCATCAATGGAGGTTCTCACTCGGATGCTCCTATCGCGTTCCAAGAGTTTATGATTATGCCAGTGAAGGCAGATTCTTTCTCTCATGCTCTTAGAAAAGGAACGGAGATTTTCCATCATTTGAAATCTATTTTGAAATCTCGCGGACTATCCACAGCAGTGGGAGATGAGGGAGGTTTTGCACCGACTTTCAAGGGGACAGAAGATGCTCTGGATACTTTGCTCCAAGCGATAGAAAAAGCAGGATACAGACCAGGGGATGATATTATGTTGGCATTGGACTGTGCTTCTTCGGAGTTTTATAAAGATGGAGTTTATGATTATAGAAAATTTGAAGGAGAGGGCGGAGCTTACCGCACGAGAGAAGAGCAGGTTTCTTACTTGGCTGAACTGACACAGAAATACCCGATTATTTCCATCGAAGACGGAATGCAGGAAGATGACTGGGAAGGCTGGAAGCTCTTGACAGACAAGATAGGCGACAGAGTGCAGCTGGTAGGAGATGACCTTTTCGTGACGAATGTAGAGCGACTTTCACAAGGGATAAAGCAAGGTGTAGCCAATTCTATTTTGGTGAAAGTAAACCAAATCGGTTCTCTTTCTGAAACGATGGCTGCCGTGCAGATGGCTCAGCATAACAAATACACTTCGGTAATGTCCCACCGTTCAGGAGAAACGGAAGACTCTACCATAGCAGACCTTGCTGTAGCGATGAATTGCGGACAGATAAAAACAGGTTCGGCTTCTCGTTCAGACAGAATGGCGAAATACAACCAGTTATTAAGAATAGAAGAAGCTCTTGGTGAAACGGCGATTTTTCCAGGGATGGATGCCTTTAAAATCAAGAGATAAAAATTAAATTAATGAATAAAATGGAAAACCAGAATTTTCAAAATCCTTCGCCTATTTATCGAGATAATAAAAAAGTCTTAGCAGGAGTTTTAGCTATCATGTTAGGAGGTTTTGGTATTCATAAATTTATTTTAGGATACACCAAAGAGGGAGTTCTTCAAATATTAATGAGTTTTTTCTCATGTGGATTAGCGAGTGTTATTCCTTTTGTAGAAGGGATAATTTATCTTACAAAATCCGATGAAGAATTTTACCAAATTTATCAAGTAGGGAGAAGACCTTGGTTTTAAGATGATAATCCAAAATATATAAAGGATTTCTTTGTGGATTTGGATGCCTTTTTTTTAAAATAAGAGATAATGAAAAGAAGATTAGTATTATTTCTGATGCTCATGGTTCAGTTTTTCATGGCGCAGAAAAAAGTGGAAGATTATCTACATTTAGGAGATAAATATAGATTTGATAATAAGGATTATAAACTGGTATGGAGTTCCCATCCAGCGAGTAATTTCTACAAGCAAGAGTATATTTTGCCAAATGAAAATGTAGAAAAATACACAAGGATGATTATGATTGATTTCTTGGAAGGGGATTTGACTCCAAAGGATGCGATAAGTAATTTTGTCAATAATTTGGAGAATAGCAAAAAGCAAAATCCTATCATAAATTATCAAATGTATGAAAGAGAGAATGAGTATATGCTTGATTTTATAATAAGTAAAAACTCTCAGGACGGAAAGGAAGTTCTTATTTTAGAAAGAAATGTTTATCGATATTTTAGAATAAATACACCGAAGAGAAAGGGTATTTTGCTTTTCGGCGTTAGTGACAGAGCATACACTAAAAAAGAGATGGATAATATGTTTTCTGTCTTGAAAAATAAAAAACTTGATTTAGTAAATAAAATAATCCAAATAGAAGTTCCTAAAATAAAATAATTTTTAAGGAAGGATAGATAACAAGTCTTTTCTTAACATTACAGCAAAAAATTATGAAACTAAATATTAACAACGAAACAGGAAGATTAAAATCTGTAGTTCTTGGTCAGCCAGTATCTATGGGAGCAGACCCTACTCTGGAGGAGAGTTATGATGCGAAATCATACCACACCATCCAGCAGGGCGTTTACCCAAAGGAAGAAGATATCATACATGAAATGACTGAGTTTGAAAAAGTTCTCAAGAAATATGATGTAGAGGTTATTCGTCCAGATATTATCAAAGATTATAATCAGGTCTTCGCGCGAGATGTGGCGTTTGTCATAGAAGATAAGATGATATTGTCTAATCTTATTCCAGACAGAGCCGATGAACAGGAGGCTTATTCCAAAATATTCGAACAAGTGGAGTGGCGTAAAATCATCAACCTGCCAGACACAGCCCACATAGAAGGAGGAGATGTGATAGTATGGAATGATTTCCTGTTTATAGGAACTTGTTTTAGTGAGGATTATAGAAATTTCAAAACGGCGAGAACTAACGAATACGCCATAGAAACCCTCAAAGAATATTTCCCTAAAAAAAGGATAATAGACCTAGAACTAAAAAAGAATGACACTGTTCCGTATGAAGGCATTTTGCATCTGGATTGTACATTTAATCCCGTAGGAAAGGATAAATGTATCATCTACAAGGATGGTTTTGTGGATGAGAGTGATTACAGACTGATTTTGGATATTTTTGGGGAAGAAAATTGTTTTCATGTTACCAAAGAAGAAATGTTTGAAATGAATCCAAATATTTTTTCGATTTCGCCAGAAGTAGTCGTTTCGGATGCGGCTTTCACTAGGATGAACAGACATTTACAAGATGTTTGGAATATTAAAGTAGAAGAAATTCCTTATCGTGAGATTTCCAAAATGGGAGGGCTTTTAAGATGTTCTACTATGCCATTAGTAAGGGAATAAAAAATAGAAAAAATGCAGACAACCAACACCGTTCTTATGATAGAGCCTGTGGCGTTTGGCTACAATGCTCAGACTGCCGAGAACAATTATTTCCAAATA
The DNA here is from genome assembly GCA_963519075.1 of uncultured Flavobacteriaceae bacterium. GTDB lineage: Bacteria > Bacteroidota > Bacteroidia > Flavobacteriales > Weeksellaceae > JABCPE02. The sequence continues at coordinate 4,004 of CAUQMH010000001.1, read as the reverse complement.
AACTCCGAGAACGAAAATACTCAGCTGAAAGCCTTGGCTGAGTTTAATGCTTTTGTGGAAAAACTTCGTTCGCACGGAATCAATGTTATCGTGGTTAAAGACACTTTGGAACCACATACGCCAGATTCTATTTTCCCAAATAACTGGGTGAGTTTCAGCCCAGAGGGAAGGGTAGTCCTTTATCCGATGTTCGCACCGAACCGAAGAGATGAACGCCGAATGGACATCATAGAAAAGCTGAAAAATGAAGGTTTTGAGGTGAAAGAAATCATGGATTTTACCCAGTCCGAAAAGGAGAACAAGTTTTTGGAAGGAACGGGAAGCATCATCTTTGACCAAGATAATAAGATAGCATACGGCTCGGTTTCTGTCCGTCTGGATGAGGATTTGTTCCGTGAATTCTGCGCGAAAATCGGCTTTAAACCTGTTGTTTTTCATTCGTATCAGACCATAGACCACCAGCGTATGCCTATCTATCATACTAATGTGATGATGTGTCTGGCGGATAAGTTTGCGGTGATTTGTCTTGATTGTATAGATGATGAAACGGAGCGAAAACAGGTGGTAGAAACCATAGAAAAATCAGGAAAAGAAATCATAGACATCACCGAAGAGCAGATGCATAATTTCGCGGGAAATATGCTCCAGCTGCATAATGATAAGGGAGATAAGTTATTGATAATGAGCCAAACAGCATACAGTTCACTCACGCAGGAGCAGATAAAAAATATTGAAAAATACAGCCAAATCATTTCTTCTGATTTAAGGACGATAGAAATTAACGGTGGCGGCGGTGCTAGATGTATGCTTGCGGAAGTGTTTTTACCAAAGAAATAGCAGAAAAAAAGTTTTAGTCATGACAGAAAACATCAAAAAAATACAAGAATTATTGGACTGCGAGGTCATTCCAGTTGCGCCAAATACTGATCCAAAACAATTGGTAGAAACTTATCTAAATCTTTGGAAGGAAGGCAAAGAGCAGAAATTCACGCCCGTGATAGTGACGGCGGATGATATATTGCTTGAAAAATTTGAAATAGATTTGGAGGATGAGGATTTGGATTTCACAAAGGAAGGGATGAAAATTTATCGTGAAAAAATCCTTGCCGAAGCACAGAAACTAAACGGAGCCGATTTTTACAAAGAAGAGAAAAAAGAGTTTTTGGGAGAGGTTTCTGTTGATGAAATTCAGTGGGAAGTGCCAGAAGATGAGGAATTGATGTTTAGTGCTTATTTGGATATTGACTATGATGATGAGAGTAAAAGCACGATAAAAGAAGATGTGGTCATCGTAAAACTTCCGACAGAAAAATCCTATGAAGCCTTTGCGTGGCTGCCGATGGGTGGGTTTAATGACTGTCCGCTTCCAGTTGAAATGACTGCAATGGCAAAATATTGGCACGAAAAACACGGAGCAGAGCTGGCGACAATCACCTATGACACGGCAGAATTTTACCTAAATCAGCCAGTTTCTGATAAATCAGCCTTGATGGAGCTTGCCATAGAGCAGTATCTTTTTGATGTGGATATCGTGGAGCAGGGTGTGGGCGATGTGGAATCCCTCGTAGAAACGCTTTATCAAAACAAACAGTGGTATTTTTGGTGGGATTAAACTAAAAATGGGAAAAATGTAATATCATAAAAGTGTTGGATTTTATATAAATAAAATCCAACATTTTGATAAATAGGGGAAATAGTATAATGAAAATAAAGAACTACATATATTTTATATTTTTTATTGCTATATCAGTATTTACAGCGAGTGCTTATTTTGATATAAAAAATAAAGAAAATTTTATAAAATATAACAAACCTGTTAAAGTATATATTCTTAATATTCATAGGTTTGCAAAATCATCATCTACCTGCGATATTAAATATAATAATAGAATATACAAAGGAATACCTTACCCAGGCAAATTAAAAGAGGGCGAGTATAGTGATGATATTTTCTATTATGATGAAGAAGAGGATGCTATATTGTAGGGAAAATAAAATATAAGATTATATATATCTTACTGTGTTTATCTTTCTTCTTTCTGTTTTTATGGCTAAAAAGTATAAGGAAGTAAAATAATATCCCAAATGAAAACGAAACGAATTTTATCAATAGCCATTATAGGTGGGTTTTATAATAACATTGATTACAATTTAAATTAATAGAAAAATACAAAAACAAAATATGTATCAAGCAGAAATAAAAGGTGTGGTTTGGGATATTTCTCTAAAAAGAGGAGAAAACCATTATCGTTATAATAGAAATGATAAAGGAGACTATTTTGCGGATGAACATTTTTTTCAATGACAAACTTTCAAATATTATAAAAAAGAATGATTCTGTATATAAAGAACCTTAACAGCGAGAAACTCTATATATACAGAAAAATAAATAATACTTATGTCCTTGTTGGACAAAGTCAAAAATGGTGGTAAGTGATATTCCAATGTGTTGGGTTTTATTCATATAAAATCTTTATTTAAATTTTTAAAAGAATTAAAAAAAACAATAACAGCATATGAAATATATCAAAGCCAAAGTAAATAAAATATTGTTAGTAGTATTATTATGTTTGTGTTTAGATTGTGAGAAAAAGAGTGCTTTGCCTCAAAACAACCCCATAAATAACGAACTAAATGATATAAACATACATGCATTACATCCTGTGGAAAATAATAATGATTTTTTAATCACTATAAATATTGAAAATAAAAGCAATGAATACTACTGCATGATATATGATTATGAGGGAGATTTAGATAAAAGAACATACCCTAAAATAAAGAGTGTAAATAAAGATGTGGTTGAAATCAGTTACTATCCTTTTTATAGTGAAATTGTAAGCAAATATCTTGAGGAACAGGAAGATAGAGATCCACCTGTAATATCATTAGATGATTTTATTTTTTTAATAATTAGTCCTCAAGAAAAAGAAGAAATTACACTCTCAATAAAATATAACTTATTGAAAAAATATGAAACAAAAAGATTAAAATTGTATTTCTCAAAATATAAAAATGAAGACTCTTTAAAATCCAAATTTATAAGAATTTCTCCTACAAAAGATGCTATGTCATACTATGATTTTAAAGAGAAGTTGATAGAAATCAAGTAATTTTCCAAATGTATTTTTTACTCACAATAAAAACCTCCTTATCAATTTTGATAAGGAGATTTTAGTTAAATTAAAAATTTTATTTCAAACTTAAAATAGCCAGTCGGTAGCCATCTAGCCCAAATCCAGAGATGACACCGCTGCAATGAGCCGCGGTTACTGATTTTTGTCTAAATTCTTCTCTTGCATAGATATTGCTGATGTGGACTTCTATTTTGGGTTTTTGAATGTTTTTGAGGCAGTCTGCAATCGCATAAGAGTAATGAGTATAAGCAGCAGGATTGATGATAAGAGCTTCATAATCACTTTTTTGCAGCCTGTTGATGATTTCTCCCTCTATATTGGATTGGAAAAATAGAATTTCATCTTCGGGAAATATTTCCTTTAGATTTTCTAAAAAATCAGCCATGGAAACCGTTCCATAAATTTCAGGTTCACGAGTTCCGAGAAGGTTCAGGTTAGGGCCATTGACGATTAGAATTTTCATACCATTATTTTTTTTCTAAAGCTAAATCTACTACTTCTTTCATTGTTTTCACATAATGGATTTTTAAATCCTTGAAATAATCTCCCTTGATATCTTCCACATCTTTTCTGTTTTCCTCGCAGAGAATTACTTCTTTCACGCCTGAGCGAACCGCCGCCAAGAGTTTTTCCTTAATTCCTCCCACAGGAAGCACTTTTCCTCTCAGGGTAATTTCGCCTGTCATTGCCAGATGAGGTCTTACTTTTCGGTTGGTGTAGCTGGACACCATAGAGGTAAGCATCGCAATTCCCGCAGAAGGGCCATCTTTCGGTGTAGCGCCTTCTGGGACATGGATATGGATATTTTTACTTTCTAAATCCTCCGTGTCTATTCCTAGTTCCTTGTGCTTTGCTTTGATGTATTCC